>CBDVEP010000226.1:0-1559 GCA_965373035.1 uncultured bacterium | reverse complement strand
TAAAAATAGAAATCCTTATAGATAGGTGCCAGGTACTCAATTTATCACCTTTGTATATACAAAGGTGATAAAGTGAGTACCTGGCACCTATGCAAATTTTTTACACTTTTATAAAATCAACTGTATATAAATTATACTAATAAAAAATCATATAAATAAAAACTTCCTCCCAATCATACAAAATAATATCTATTTTTATAGTTCTCTAATTATCAATACATTATAGAATAAAAATTTATCCCATCTTGATTTTTTAACAAATATTTTTTGATAAATGGCATATATTTTGCAGTTTAATATTTAGGATTGTTAATCTATTAATAAACAATTTAAGGAGGATGAATTGCTTTTTAAATATTTAAGCTATATTAATGAGAAAACTGTAATGATCATATTCTTTATATTGTGGCTGATCATAACAATTTTATTAATCCTGTCACCAAATATTATTAAGGCATAATACAGGTGTCATTTTTCTCTTAATAATAATAATACAGCCTTAGTGCTCCTAACCACAATAAATTATAATCTTTTTTAGTAACACCATTCGGGTTTAAAACAATCTGACTATCCGGTGTAAGATATAATTCTTCATCTAATTTTATGCGTATAAAAACTTCTATATTTTTTTCAGAAACATTTTTAAAAAAACTCTTTAAATAACTTATACCGCAGCCTGTAAAACATTTATCTGTTCCATAAGTTATCCCAAAATTATAATGTTCTTCAAAATCGCTGAATTCTTTAGCTACCTTGTAATTATCCCTAAAATGGTTTCCAGGAGTTTTCCATGTTTTTATATCTTCAAATACTTTACTTGCTTTGCAAAAAAACATCAAATTCTGTTTTATTTTCTGATCCCATATTAATCCTATAGAAGGAGAAACTTTATGTACAAGCGAAGAGTCAGCATCAGCCATCCCTATATTTAAAAGAAAACGAGTATAATTCTTAAATAAATTTAACTCTATCTCAAAAGGGAATGAATTTCTTATAAAGATATGTTTATCAGTTAAACCAGCAGTTATTCCCCATCTTATCTTAAAAAACATACTGAAATCGTGGGTGAAAAAAACAGCCGGGATACTGATATATTTAAACTGGTCCAGACCATTATTTGCATATAGTTTTTGAAAATGCGGTGAAATAAATCCCATATTTTCATTTAAACTAGCTGTACTGTAAGTAAAGCCCGTTTGATCATTAAATGTAAAAGGATCAATTAAACCCACATAAAAGCTGGTTTTTGATGATAACAAAAAAGTAAAAAATGACTTATCTATTACTATATTCGACTTACCTTGCTCTGTATAAAGGCTATCAATTGAAACATCATTAGCAGGAACTAATGTTTTTGTACTGCCAAAATAAATTTTACCTGTAGCGGCAATAATCCTGCCTGTGAAAAAATATTTCCTGTTTAATGAGGATGTATCGATTTGTAGTCTTACACGAGATGGGCAGGAAGTAACCTGTGAATCTGTTGGATAATTGACCTGTAGACTCCCATAAACTTCAAGATGATAATCCAATGGTTTACTTGTTAATATATTGGAATA
>CBDVEP010000225.1:0-1647 GCA_965373035.1 uncultured bacterium | reverse complement strand
AAGAATGTTAAAAAAAATAAAGTGGGAAAAAGTAAAAAAATATTTTGAGGAAGAAGTAAAAAAACTCGCCTGATAAAAAATAACTATAGTTTTACATACATTTTTCCAATATTCTTCTCACTATGTATGATGACATTATAATTATTTTAAAAGACCACCCCATAAGTGACGCATTACTTATTTTATATTGACAATATATTATATTTTTCTATAATTAATAATATGAAAATAACAAGGAAATTCATTGCTGAAAAATCAGGTGTATCTCCTACTACTGTATCTGATGTTTTAAATAATAATCCCAAGGCTCGAATTGGCAAAGATGCCAGGAAGAGAGTGATGCAAATTGCTAAAAAATATGATTACTTTCCTAATATATTAGCCCGCTCCCTGGTTATGAAAAAAACTTTTAATATTGGGTTTATCAGTACCCAGCCTATTGCTACTTTTTTAACTTATCCATTTAATAATCCTATCTTTTTAGGGCTGGAAAAAGAAATTGAAGACAATGGATACAGCCTTGTTTTTTCTCTTTTAAAATCAAAGGATGATATTAACTTTTCAGTTCGAAAAATGATCATGGGTAATATTGTAGATGGTATTATTCTCTCAGGAAGGGCAGAAGAAAATTTAATTAAAATGATAATGAAAAATAATATCAAATTTGTTATAATTGATTATTTTATGGACAACATTAAAACAAATGCTGTATTACCTGAAAATTTTAACGGCTCTTATCAGGCTACAGAATACCTTATTAATAAAGGCTGTAAAAAAATTTATTATATAAATGGCAATGAAGACCATCCTGCTTATAGGGAAAGACCTGCTGGTTATAAAAAGGCAATGAGCAAATACAATTTAAATCCAAAATTCATTATTTCCGGAACTACTATTGATGATGCATACAATTTAATAAGTGATTTTATAAAAGAACAGAACATCCAGGAGATGCCTGATGCATTACTTACAGCAGGAGACCCAATGGCTATTGGAACTCTGCGAGCTTTAAAAGACGCAGGAATAAAAGTACCTGAAGAAATAAAAATTATTGGTTTTGATAATATTTTCCTTACTGAACTGGAAACTCCAAAATTAACAACTGTTAATGTACAAAAAAAAGAGATGGGTGAAAAAGCTGTTGAACTGTTATTTAAACAAATAAAAGAAGAATGCCCCCCCTCTATTTTACGCCTGCCCACAGAATTAATAATCCGTGGCTCTGCATAAGTAAATATAAAAATTACTAAATTTTCGTTTTATAATTATAATAATATAAAAAAAGTTAATCTCTTTCTATGGTTTTATGAAAATTTTTTATTGACAAGTTAGATAAAATTGGTATAATAAACTTATCGATTTAATCTGTTATTAAAAGAGGTTATTATTGAATAGCTGCAATATGCTTAAAAGTATCATAATTATTGCTAAAATAGGATAAAATAGACATGAAAAAACTACCTGAATTTTTAAAAAAATATTTCTGGGATACAGAATTTAAAATGATAGATTTTCAAAAACGGAGAGTGTATGTTCTGAAAAGAATTTTGGAATATGGTGATGAAAGATCTATTGCATGGATGTGGAAAAATTTTCAGAAATCAGAAATAATAAATGTTTTATCTAATTATCGGGGTTATTCTCAAA
>CBDVEP010000224.1:0-1792 GCA_965373035.1 uncultured bacterium | reverse complement strand
AATCTATTCAGACTTATTTTTTAATTATATGTCAGTAAATACGAATATAAAATTAAAAAAAGCATGCAAAAAAAAAAAGAGATTAAACTACTTTTAAACTTCTGCATTTCAATTAAAGACGAAAATGGTACTTTTTGTAAATTAGAAAATGACTGTTTCAATAACTGGGAGATATAAAAATCTTCAAATTCCTTTGAATCCTGTAATTCATAACCACTTATAACGGTATCTTTAAAATTAAAAAGATTCTCTATCTGTATTAAGATTGATTTCCTGTCAATGCCTTTTATCTTAATATAATAATCTAATAATCTCCTGCCTGTTATGATTAAAAAAGCAATTAAATTTAAATACCTGAAAAACACATTAAAATTAAGTATATTATCTATAACAGAGAATAAAAAAAACCAGATACTGAAAAGAAAAAAAAGGTCTGATAAGGCAAAAAAAAGAACCAGTACTAAATATTTAACATAAATTTGATTTACTTTTTTATTAAAACTCTCATTCATTAATAAAAATATATATAAATCATAATCTAAGTCAAATGAATTAAAAATTTGAAATAAAACACAAAAGGTATATAATATTTAAGATGATTTTAAATATTAAAGTAATTCCAAATTCTAAAAAAGACAGGATTGGAGAAAAAACAGGAGATGTTCTGAAAATTTATGTAACTGCTCCACCTGTTGATAATAAAGCTAACAAACATCTTATTCTTTTTTTAAGTAAATACTATCATATAAAAAAATCCATGATTACAATAATTAAAGGAGAAAAATCCAGGTATAAAACAATCAGGATAAAAAAATGGGGACGATTCTAATTCTTTTTATAGAAATATTTCAAACGTATAAACTGTAATACAGTTTCTTTTGGCAAATATTAAAGCATCCTCTTTATAATGAGATGCTATAACTATGATACTCCTTATTTTTCTCTGCTTTGCATTTATAAAAATATTATTTAATAATTCTATATCAACAACTTCAGTCTTTCTTGTAATATAAAAATAAAAAAGATTAAAAAAACTATTGCTTTTATTAGAACTACATAAATATTCAAGGATCCTCTCATCTTCAAATAATTTCTTTTTAATAGTATAATCCAGAGAAGCTATTATCTGATGGCCTTTTTCTATAAAAACAGAGGCCTTCATTGAAAGTATGTTCATTACTTCACTGTCTTTTGCAATATTATTATAAAAACGAAGTTTTTCTTTTACTGGCTGGAAATACGAAGCATAGGAATCAATTTCATTCCACAATTTTAATGCTTTCTCAATATTCCCTACTGACTCATAAGCTGATCCAAGAATATATTCCATATTAACAGCAAACTTATTCTTTTTTTTATTCATATCCTTTAGAAAATCCTCTAAAATTTCTATGGTAGTATCATAATCCTTAAGATAATAAGAACACTGACCTATAAAACTTTCCAGTTCAGCATTATTTAAATAACTTGAAGATATTCTATGGAAATGCCTCAGGGCAAGATTATATTTTCTGGAAAAAAAATAAATTTTTCCAAGAAGAAGATCAACTTCATAATTATGATATCCTTTTTCTATAGCAAGTTTTAATCTCCTTTCCGCAGATGGCAGTATATTATTATTAAAATCAACCTGAGCACTAAAGAAATCTAGTTCACCATCATCCTTATTAAGAGATTTAGCAAATTTTAATAATAATACAGCTTGATTGTAATTTTTTTCTTTAATGGTTATACGAATTGAATTTTTTAAACCGGAAAGTGTTAATTTATTCTCTTTCTTCAGGAGATAATA
>CBDVEP010000223.1:0-1866 GCA_965373035.1 uncultured bacterium | reverse complement strand
AGTATAAACAGGACAGCCTGTAAAGTCTTAACTCCTACACTACAATTTTAGAAAACCTAAATTATTACGTATATTTTACAAGATAGGATGTGAAATATCATACAGGAAATTATTTTTTATCAGAGTAGGGAATAAATTTATTAAAAACAGCCTGGAAAATATCTCCATAGGTTCAGGAATAAAATATAAATTAAATAGAAAACGATTTATAATAAAAGGATATGGAAAAACAATGCCAATATCTAAACTATATAAATCATTAAATCGAAGGGTTGAATTTAAGATTGCAGAGTAACTGTTGGCGGGCAAACAAAATTTTTGAAATAACAATTTAAAATTTTTATGTTGACTTTTTTTTACGGTATGTTATATTTTTATAAGTATATCGATATTTATTTATAAGTAATATAAAATGGCTGAAAGTATTACAATTACAATAAATGATTTAAATCATTTATTGTAAGATTTTTTAAGCTGGATATGTGATGGAAAATCTCTTAAGTTTCATGTAATTGTCATGGGGGCAGAACTGCTATCCTGCATCTCTTCCCTTAAAAAGACATTCTTGAACAAGTAGAGAAAAAAAGTTAAGGAGGTCTTGAATGCAAGGTAGCAAATTATATGTAGGAAATCTTGACTATGGTGTGACTGGTGATCAACTACAGGAGTTATTTTCACAACATGGTGAAGTTAAAGAAGTAAATATTATTGAAGGTAAAGGTTTTGGATTTGTTGAAATGGGTGACCAGGCACAGGCTGAGAAAGCAAAAGATGAATTAAATGGTAAGGAACTTAACGGCAGAACCATGAGAGTTGATGAAGCTCGCCCACCTAAAAAACGACCAAAGCGAGATTTTAATAGATACTAAAATTATTAAAAAATATCTATAATTTTTACAAGAGTTTTAAATAATAAGTTTTCAGCCATAAAGTAATAGGGGTAGGATTTTTTGATTTTAAAAATTCTGCCCCTTATTTTTTTAAAGCTGCAAATAATTTTGTAAAGTTAAATGCTTTTTTAAGCTTTTAATTAGTGTACCTCTCATTTTGTCTGTTTTTATATTCTGCTTAATTAATTGATTTTGCAATTTAAATTTATTTTTTATATAGAAATATTTATTATAATCTGAATTTTCTGCTAAAGGAATACTTCCTTGAATTAAAACTCCTTTTTGTGTAAAATATTGTGCAATACCGGCTAATTTATTGGATTTATTATCTTTTATTTCATATTGTGCTGTAGATTGAAAACAGATACTTTTGTTTTGGTATTTTTCAGCTTTCATATTAATGTATGATTGAATATGTAATAATTGAAAAGCATGTTTTAATAATTCTGCAGTTAATATAAATGTACTCCTGAAATTATAAGGAGAAATAGTGGATGGATGGAATATCATTGAAAAAGTGATTTCATTAAAGTGAATAATCGCTCTTCCTCCAGTTGGGCGTTTTATCATTTCGATATGGTCTCTATGGCATAATTTTATATCAATATTTTTTTTAGTTTTCTGAAATTTTCCATATGTTATACTGGGATTTGACCATTCATAGATCCGAAAAGTATTTTGTATTTTTTTACAAAGCATAAGCTTATATAACCATGAATCAAATTCCATGTTAAATAAACCAGTATGCGGGATTGTATCATTAATTAGAAGAAATTGTTTATTTTTTATAATAGGAGATGAATTCATTAATTTTTGTTAGGGTTTTTTCTTTTAATGGATTTTTATATTTCAGTTTAATCTGGTTGAATGAAATATTTTGTTGAAGAAAATAGTCATGTAGAATTTCATTTAATGAAAAAGTAACCGGTAAAGAGCTATACAAAATTTGTTTTAATTTGTCAGTGTTAAAAATAAC
>CBDVEP010000222.1:0-1954 GCA_965373035.1 uncultured bacterium | reverse complement strand
AAAAGAATGGGGACGGTTCTGATTCTTTTCCATTTTTATCTTCCCGTATCTCCTTTTCTTACATTTTTTCTTTTCAGTTTTTAGATTTACTTTTCTATATTATAATATTGAAATAAAATTGCAAGTTTTTTGCTCAAAAAGAATCGTCCCCATTCTTTTTACAAAATAATACTGGAAATATGTTTTTATTTTATTATAATTTAAACAATAATGAATTGGATAAAGTCATATGTAAATTATAGTCGAATATTTAGAGCTCATTCATTAGAAAAATTATATCAAAGGAATATTATTTTTGATGAATTAAAGGAAATAGAGAATAACTTACAAGTAGTTGAAGAATATAAAGATGATAAACCTTTTCCAAGCTGTTTAATATTAGGATTTACTAAAAGTGATAGACCTATTCATTTAGTATTTGCAATTAATGAAATAGAAAAAGTACTTATTATAATTACAGTTTATCAGCCTGATGAAAATAAATGGGTTGATAATTTTAAAAGGAGAAAACAATGATTTGTCCTATTTGTAAACATGGTAATACAATAAAAGGGTTTGCTACTATGACTTTTGAAAGAGATAAAACTACCGTTGTTTTCAAAAGAGTACCTGCTGAAATTTGTGACAATTGTAATGAAGCTTATATTTCAGAAGATATTTCAAAAAAATTAATAGAGCAGGTTGATCAGGAAGTTAAAAAGGGAATTGAAATAGAAGTATTACGATATGTTGCTTAACTAAAAGAATGAAAAGAATGGGTACGGTTCTGATACTTTAATTTTTTCAAATGTAATGAGATAGTTTTACATCTATTAAGAAAAAATGCAGTAACTAATTTTTTTGTGACATAAATAAAAAAAATGTTGACATTGAATTTGAAAATGATAAACTTGATGTATCTTTTTTTAATAAATAAAGATGGGTTTTAATCATCCTTTGGGAGGGGGAGGATATTATTCCTTAATTATTTACAAACTGTATTTAAGATGGGAGAAATATTATTAGGGGATTATTAACGATAAGAAAAATTAGAAAATTTAACTTTAGCATTTTTCTTGTTTTTTTAATTCAAATATTAATAACTTTACTTTATTCACAATCCACTCCGGATGAATTCATAAAAAGTAAAATCAATTTATATAAAAATAAAATTCAATCAATGCAGGGAAAAATGGTTTATATTATCTATGGTCAGCATAGGATAACACAAGAGGGGAATTTTTATTTCCATGCACCAGATAAATTAAGGATAGATTTTATCAAACCTGTTTCTACAAGTATAGTTCAAATTGGAAAACAAAATTATTTAAAGAGTTTTAATCAATCAAAATATATAAAAGTTTCAGAGAATAATACTGTGTATAATCAATCAGATTTATTTGGGTTTACATATCTTAGCCGGTTTAATTACAATATTAATAAGAATTTAAAAGTACAGGATAAGGGCTCGAATATAAAGGAAGAAGACCGCCCTGCTGATTTAAAAACATCCCAGGTAATTGCACCGGTTTATTATGGTTTCCAGATAGAAAATAATGAAAAAATTCTTTCAGTTGTAATTAATTATAATAAGGATAAAGATATTATATCATCTTACAAATTAATAGGCAATGAAACCATGCCTCAATCAACAGTTCAGTTAAAAAGATATAAAAAAATAAAAGGAATACAGATTCCGCATCGAATGGATATCAGTTTACGTCTAAGCAGTGCCAGTGTAAAAAGCATTATTATCTTACGAAATGTCAGATTAAATGAAGAAATAAAAGATGAAATATTTACTGTTGTAGAATAGGTATAAAAGGTTTAGAAATGTAGTGTAGGGGTTTGATTTATCAAACCCGTTCTTTAAAGACCCCGTAATATTGA
Source organism: uncultured bacterium (assembly GCA_965373035.1). Lineage (GTDB taxonomy): Bacteria > Spirochaetota > JAHITG01 > JAHITG01 > JAHITG01 > CBDVEP01. The sequence continues at coordinate 85 of CBDVEP010000222.1, read as the reverse complement.
GGAGGTATTAATTTTGAAAATAACTAAAGCCATTTACTTAGTTCTAATCCTTACAATAGCCATTTTTACAATAAACATATATGCT
>CBDVEP010000221.1:0-2026 GCA_965373035.1 uncultured bacterium | reverse complement strand
ATCTTAAGATTATTATAATACTTTTTTTCAAAATTTAAAAAATTAAAATCTTTAATAACCCCGAAATCCAAAGCATAAGTAGAGGCTTTAATATCTGAAATCTCACTTTTAATATATTTTAAACTTAAACCACAATTACATATATCCATAATTTTAAAGGAATCAGAAATAACAATACACATATCATTATAATTCATAAAACTTCCTGTTTCTTCTCCACCATGTGTTTCACTTAAATTAGGGAAATAAAGATAAATTAAATGAATAGAAAGTGTGCCTGAAAATGCCGGGAAGCCAACACCTAAGTAATTATAATTTAAATTATTATTTAATACTAAATATGTAAAAGAAATTTGAGGTTTATTATTTTTAATAGTGGAAGCAGGATTGACTAAAGCATAAGATATATCTGAATAATCACTTACTCCAGCATTACCCTTCCCGGATCTTTCTGAACTATTATTAATCAATAAAAAATCACTGCCTGCTGATATAAGTTTAATAAGAGAAAAAACAAAAATAAATATCAATACTTTCATAGATTAAAAATATATTGTATATTAAAATATATTCAACTAAAAAATAAAGAAATAGGTAAGAATTTAATTTTTGGGAACATCGATTTATTATATAATGTTGTTCCCATACAGGGCATTAACACCTTGAAAAACCACATTTAAATAAAAAATAAGAGGTTTTTCAAGATGCCCTTTTATAAAAAAGCAGTATTGCATTATTCCAATCTTTCATAACAAAACAGACGGCGGAATTACTTCCACCGCCTCTTATATATCCCCATTTTATTAAAGAAATATTATTTAATAATATATACTTTTTTATATGTTTTCCAGTCACTTCCCTTTACATATATAAAATATACTCCTGTTGGAACATCTATATTCTTACTGTTTTTTAAAGTCCATTTATATAAATTTTGCCCTTCATTTAAATTATGAACATTTATCTTTTTAACTAATTTCATGGAAATATCATAAATGTATATTGTAACTCCACTATAATCATTATTTTTAGGAGTTATGTTAATATATAATTCTTGTGGGTCATCAGGTGTTATCTTATTATCACTTATTGTTAAACTTCCTTTATTTTTAGAATCTTTAATGGGCATACCCTGAACAGGTGCTGAGAATTCACTGATATTGTCATCATTATCTACAGCTTTTAATTTATAATAATAAATCTTTCCATTTTTAAGATTATCATCAACATAAGCGTTAGTAACTGTTGTTGCAATTTTTATATAATTTTGATCTTTTGGAGCTTTTCTATATACATGATATTCTTTGAAATCTTCCTCTAAATTCCTATTCCATGTTAAAGTCAACTGTTTATCACCTGCAGTAATTTTAAGACCTGATGGTACTGCTGGTGGTGCTATATTTGATTGTATAAGAGTAATAGTTGCAATAGAATAGCCCACTACTGTAACATTAGATGAATCAGTTACCTGACCAATAATATAATATGTTCCTGCTGGCACTCCAGGGGTATTCCATGAGTAAGAGTTAGTACCTTTTGGATAAAAATTACTATTGATAAAAGTTGCTCCTAATGTAGAAGGAGTTGTGTTATAAAACAAATCTACTTCCATATTACTGACAGATTCAACATCAGAAATGTAGAAACTAATCTGATAAATACTATCACAAGGAACAATAATAGGACTTGAAGGACTTATATTTGTTATTATCGGCGTGGCGTTATTTGTGCTTACTCCTCCGATATTATTATTGGTAATAAACAGAGTGCCTGCTGAATAATTCGATGCCAGCATATTATTTGAATCCTCAACTAATCCACATATATAATAGGTCCCTGCTGGTACACCTGTAGTATACCAAAGATAATTTGTTGTACCGGTGGAGACCCAGTTGCTTGAGATAAAAGTGGCACTTGTGAGGCTTGATGTTGTGTTATAATAGAGTTTGACAGGCAGGGTTGGATCTTCAGCATCATTGACAGTATAGTTGATCATGTATGAAGTGCCTGATACAACGGTGATGTT
>CBDVEP010000220.1:0-2128 GCA_965373035.1 uncultured bacterium | reverse complement strand
AGAAGATTACCCAGTTGTTTTTTATCTTCTATTTTTATTTTAATTAACCATCCTTTTTTATAACAATCCTGATTAACCATCTCAGGTGAAGTAGATAATTCTTCATTAACTTCAATAATATTGCCGTTTATTGGACTTATTAATTCTGAAACAGTTTTAACAGATTCAATAGAACCAAAAACATTGTTCGTAAAAACATTCTCCCCAGCTTCAGGTAATTCAATATAAACAATATCCCCCAGTTGTGACTGGGCAAAATCAGTAATTCCAATAACACAAATATCCCCTTCTGCTTTTATCCACTCATGAGTGGATGAATATAATAATGAATTCTGAACTATAGCCATAAATCACCTCGTTTTTAATTTTTTAAAGGTATAAAAGGAAAATCAACAATATTTGCATAAAAAAATTTTTGATTTATAGTAATTTTTAATTTTTGAATGTCAATATATTTTTTTTCAATAATCCCCATACCAATAGATTTATTCAGGTTAAAGGAAAATGTCCCGCTTGTTACAAGACCGATTTCTTTATCTTCATTATTTATTATTTTTGAACCTTCACGAGCTATTTTTGTTTTCTCCATAACAAAGCCAATACGTTTTTTTGAATTGTTATTTTTATATTCTAATAAATTCCCTTTCCCAATAAAATTTTTTTCCTTATTAAATTTTATAACCCACCTGAGTCCTGCTTCAATAGGATTAATATGTTCGTTTAATTCATGTCCATAAAGAGGAAATCCTGCTTCTATTCTTAATAAATCCCTTGCTCCAAGACCACAAAATTTTAAATCATACTGCTTTTTTTTCCCGTTTATAAAATTCCAAATATCTTTTACATACTCATTGCGTATCAATAATTCAAATCCTTTCTCACCTGTATAACCTGTTCTTGAAAGCAGACAATTTATGTTGTTAAACCGGCTTTCTGTAAAATTGTAATACTGTAATTCATCAACATTAAAAGAAAAAAATTCATTTAATAAATCAATACCAGATGGTCCCTGCAGTGCCAGTAAAGAATATTCTTGGCTTTTATCTTCAATCAATACATCAAAAATTCCTTTTTGTTCTTTTATCCATTTAAAATCCTTATCTATGTTAGAAGCATTAACTAATAACAAAAAATTATTTTTATTAAATTTATAAACTAATAAATCATCCACAGCAAAACCTTTATTATTACACATTAAAGTATAAACTATAGAATTATTTTCTTTATTATATGTAGAATTAGTAATAATATAATTTACAAATTCTGTAGCTTCATTCCCGGTTATAAAAATTTCACCCATATGTGAAACATCAAACAAACCTGCTGAGCGGCGAACAGCCATAGATTCTTCTTTTATAGAAGTATAATAAACAGGAAGCTCCCAGTCAAAAAAATTAATTAATACTGCACCTGCTTTTTTATGCTCATTATATAATGGTGTCCTTTTCATTTACATCCTCCATGTGGATTGTCCATAAAGTCAGCCACAGAGTCACAGAGACACAGAGTAATTTAAAATTAAAAAATTTTTTGCCTAATCTTTAAATCTTTAATTTCTCTGTGACTCTGTGGCTCTGTGGCATTTTTGTTTTTATAATAATAAACTAAAATATAATTTCAAAAAAAAGTTGAAAACTAAAACAAATTAAGTAAAGTATAATATACAATGCGTAAAATCATTATAATAATATTTTTACTTTTTCTTCATACATCCCTTCAGGCAATATCACCCTTAAAGTCTGAAATAATAAAATATGGTAAAACTTTTTTAAATAATCTATTAAATAAAAAAATCAATGATACACAAAAAATGATCTATTCTAAAATAAAATTAAAAACACTTGATAAAAAAAAACTGTTACAATTAAGTGATGAAATGATGATGGAAAAAATAAGTATTTCAGAATATATTCTATATTTAACTGGTCATAACCTTTACCCGTTTTTAAACAAAGAATTTCAACTTTTAAGTTTTAAAATGCTAGGTAAATATGGTGCTGAAACAGTTATTAATGATAAAATCATTAAAGAGTTATTTTATTATATTAAATTTGAAATATCATATAAAAAAAATGGGAAAATATTTAAAGATAAGTTAATTGAAATTAACATTATTAAAGAAAATGGT
>CBDVEP010000219.1:0-2183 GCA_965373035.1 uncultured bacterium | reverse complement strand
ACCCCATCGCCTCCACAATTCTTTTTTTCTTGAAATTTTAATTTAATTTATTAGATTAATAAAAATATGAAAAAATTAAATATAATCTTTATTAATAAAGATGGATCCCTAGGGGGGAGCTCTCAAAGTCTTTATTTATTACTGAAAAGTATAAAGGATACTCATAATGTTTCTGTTATTTTATGTCAGGCAGGTCCTTTTATTAAGAAATTAATAAGTTTAAATGTTCCTGTTTATTTAATTCCTTTTAAAAATTGGGGGCAATTTAATAATGATCTACAAAATTTTAAAGCTATATTACAATTTCGAAAATTTTTAAAAAATAAAAAAATAGATATTATTCACAGTAACTCCTATGAAGTCAATCCATTAATGGCATTTTCAACTAATAAAACAATAAAAACTATATGTCATGTTAGAACCCTGATTTCAGCACATAAAGCAAAAAGATTTTTATTGCACAGAACAGGAACTATTATAACCACATCAAATGCTATTAAAACTTTAATTAGTTTTATCAATTTTCAGGTTGAAGTTATTAATGACGGTATGGATATAAAGCATATAGTGAAATCTAAAAATCAACTTAGTCAATATATAAAAAAGGAAAGTAATCTGTTTAAGGTAGGTATCATTGGAGACTATGAAGAAAATAAGCAATATGAAGTTTTTATTAAAGCAGCTCTACAGGTTTGCGAGCAAACAACAGGTATTGATTTTTTTATTACAGGAAATAATAAAACAGATTATCAGGAAAATATAATACCCCGGTTAAAGAATCATAAAAAGCATTTTTGTTTTATTAAATATCATGAGAGTATCCATGAATTTATGAAAGGTTTAGATGTTATTGTTGTAGCATTAGATGAAGAAAATTTTAATTACACAGCAACTCAGTCTATGTTATGTAAAAAACCAGTTATAGGGGTAGAAAGGGAAGGAGTATCTAAAATTATTGTACCTGACAAAACAGGATATTTATTTAATATTAAAGATTACAATAAACTATCTGAATATATCCTGTTTTATTATCGAAATAAAAAGAAAGTAAAAGAACATGGAAAAAATGGCTATAATAAAGTTATAAAATTATTTACATTAGATAAGTATGTTAATTCCATACTTAGGATTTATTTAAAAAAGTTTATTATTGATACACTAATTAGAAAACATTTTTTGTTAATAACAATAAACTTTAAACCTCAAACAGGGGGAATTGCCCGTTGGGCTTATGAAGAATACAAACGGTTAAGTAAAAATGCTGATGTAACAGTGATTGACAAAATTAAAAAAAATGCAAAGAAAATAAAAAATGTTTATTATCTTAAATATGGAAAAGATTTTAAAAGAACACTGAAGCAGCTTTATAATACAAAACCTTTTCAGGAGGTTGTTTTTTTCTATTGGGAAGCATCTCCTTCATTATACAGATGGTTGAAACAAAAAAAGATTCCTTATACAATTATACTTCATGGATGGGAATTTTTACCTCCCAGATATTCTTATAAAAAATTCATTAAAAAATGTATCTTAAAGTGGGCAAAGATGATATGGGTAACTTCACCTTATATAATGGGGAAGGTTTTAAGTTATAAAATCCCAGAACAAAAGGTTAAACTAATTGTAAGACCTATTAATAGAGCTAAATTTAAAGAATGGAATAAGGAAGAAATAGCTAAAATAAAAAAATCATATAAATTGCTTCGATATAAAATTATTCTTTCAGTTGGAAGATTAGTAGAAACAAAGGATTTTTTTACAATATTAAGAAGTATTAAATTACTAAAAAAGAGTCATCCTAATATTCTTTATGTTCTTATAGGTAATGGAGCTTTGAAAGAAAAGATAATAAATTTTATTCAGATAAATAAATTGCAAAAAAATGTTCTGCTTATAGATAAGGTATCAGATAATAAAATACTGGAATGGTACAATATCAGTGATGTCTTTTATCTTACACCCAGAGAAATTAATAAAAATGGTGAAGTAGAAGACTTTAATACCATCTATCATGAAGCTCATTACTGCGGTTTACCTGTTATTGGTAGCAATACAAGTGGTGTAAAATTTCCATTAAGTTTAATTGATAAAGCCTATATGATACAGCCAGGAAATTATAGAAAATTAGCATTGTTAATTAAAAAATTAATATAGGGGGGACGGTGCGTCACTTTGTAACAGTT
>CBDVEP010000218.1:0-2184 GCA_965373035.1 uncultured bacterium | reverse complement strand
AAAGACTAAAGTCTTAACTCCTACACTACAATTTTAGAAAATCTAAAATATTACTGATATCTTTAGTATCTAAATACAAACATAACTTTTTAAAATGATTTTTCAATTATTATTATAAAATTTATCGTTTTGAAAGTGAAAGCTGAAAATGCCGGTGCATAACAAAACATTTCTTAGTTATGTTATGCACCGGCACTTTTTTTTGACATCTTATGACCTTGCACCATTATACAATTCTGTTTTTTTTAATAGCACAATTGATTGAGCAGCAATGGCTTTTTGTTGTCCTATAAAGCCTAATCCTTCCATTGTTTTTGCCTTTATATTAATATTTTTTTTATCAATACATAGTAATTTGCTTAAAAGAGTACGTATCTTATTAGAATAAGGATGAATTTTAGGCTGTTGGGCAAAAATAATCGTGTCCATATTAATGATTTCGTAATTTTCTTTTTTTATTAATATTATGGTTTCTTTTAATAGTTTTGTGCTTTTAACATTTTTATATTTTTTGTCAGTATCAGGGAAATGAACTCCAATGTCATTTAAACCACATGCCCCTAAAAGTGAATCAATAATGGCATGGATTAAAACATCAGCATCAGAATGACCTTCCAGTCCATATTTATATTTAATAGTGATGCCGCCGATAATTAATTTTCTTCCTTCTTTCAGTCGATGTATGTCAAAACCCAGTCCGGTTTTATAATTATCCTTCATTATATATTTCAGGTCATTCATATAAGTTAGTTTAATATTTTCTGATTCTCCTTCAATAATTTTTACTTTATGTTTATTAAACTCTAAAATGCCGGCATCATCTGCAGCATAAAATTTTTCTTTAAAAGCTTTAATGTATGACTGATATAGTATATCAAATTTAAAGAACTGTGGTGTGGCAACTTTATATAAATTATGACGGGGAATCGTTTTAATAATAAAATTATTTTTTACTGATTTTATTGTATCTGTTATTTTTAAAGCAGGAATAACAGCAGGATTTTTTTGTAAACCTGCAATAAGTCTGTTTATTAATTTTTCTGAAATATTCAGCCTTGCTCCATCATGTATTCCTACAAAAACGCGGGAAGTACTTATGTTTTTATTGAGCCATTTTAAAGCATTATAAACAGAATTCTGCCTTTCTTTGCCGCCGCATATAACATTAATTATTTTTTTAAATTTGTTTTCTGAAACAATTTTTTTTAATTTAGCAAGATGTTTCTTGTCTGTTACAAGGAGTATCTTGTCGATTTTTTTAAATTGTTCAACTTTTTTTAAAAAATATTGGATAAGAGGTTTTTTGCTTAATTTAAAAAAAAGTTTATTATAATTTAAGCCAAATCTCCTGCCCTGTCCTGCTGCAAGAATAATTAAGATAATCTTCATTTAGCAAAAATCATCCTGCCTGCTGTAGTTTGGAGTACACTTGTTACTACAACTTCTATTTTTTTTCCCATATATTGATGCCCTTTTTCAACAACGACCATTGTCCCATCTTCAAGATAACCCACGCCCTGGTCTGAGTCTTTTCCTTCTTTTGAAATTAGAATTGTCATCTCTTCTCCTGGCAGAACAATGGGTTTTACAGCCTGTGCCAGTTCATTTATATTTAAGACTTCCACACCCTGTATTTGAGCTACTTTATTAAGATTGTAATCATTAGTAACTACAGTTCCATTTAATTTTTTACCAAGATAAATAAGTTTTTCATCAACTTCCTTTACTTCAGGAAAATCATCATCAACAATCTGGACAACTGATTTTATCCCTTTTTTCATCTTATTTAATATGTCCAGTCCTCTCCTCCCTCTCTGCCTCTTTAAAGAATCTGCACTGTCTGCAATCTGCTGAAGCTCATTAAGGACAAATCTTGGTATAATTAATATTCCTTCTAAAAATCCTGTTTCACCAATATCAGCTATCCTTCCATCAATAATAACACTGGTATCCAGAATTTTATAATTTTCTCCTTTAGCCTCTTTTGCTTTTCTTTTAGAGGAGAGATCTTGAGAATAAATTAATTTTAGATCAAAACTTTTACTATAAAAACTTAAAGCAATGGAATAAATAATTATCACATGGAATACAAGCCTTAAATAAGGTAAAATAGGAATATTCTTGATTTCCATAAGAAAAGGATCTAATAAAATTAATACTAATGATGATATAATGTATCCTGAT
>CBDVEP010000217.1:0-2216 GCA_965373035.1 uncultured bacterium | reverse complement strand
TAGCTACTCACTACTTTAGGGTCTGACCCCATACTATTTTTCTTGAAATATTAATTAAATATATTACATTACAGTTTTTTAACAGGAGGGGAATATGAAAATTATAATTGTTGGAGCACAGTATATCGGCAGTATAACAGGAGGGGGAGGAGTTCATGTAGTTGAATTAACCCGTGAATTAGGAAAATTAGGTCATGAAGTTCTTGTTTTATCAATGGGGTTGGGAAATAATAATAAAGAAGAAGAAATTATTCTTGAGGACCCTTATAATCCGAATAAAAAGAAAAGAAAAGCAAAAATTAAAGTTATCCGTTTCTGGACATCTGATTCTAAGAAGATTAAATCACCTTTTGCAGGAACTAAACAGCAGGAGATTGACAGGCTATTGGAGTTTAAGAATAAAGTTCTTGATTATCTTATCAGGCATAATGGAGATGAGGTTGTTCATCTTCATGGTCATTTTGTTATTCCTTCAATGGCAAAGGAACTTAAAGAAAAAACTAAATATAAAATAGTTAATTCTATACATACTTTTGAATCTATTTCTGAAATGAAAAAAGGAAAAGACGGAGCAGGAGAGAAATTTATTAAAATTATGCAGGATATGGAAAGGACAGCTATTCAATATTCTGATTGCCTGATATGCAGAAGTTATGAAGTAAAGCAGCAGATTACAGAACTTTTTGAAGAAGCTGTTAAAAATACAAAAGTTGCAATTATTTCCAGTGGTGTCTCATCTGTTTTTATCAATCATCCTGCATTGGAAAAAAGGAAGCTGGATAAAATAAAAACTAAGTATAATATACAAGGTGATTTATTACTTAATATTAATAGAATTGACCCTTCCAAAGGCATTGAATATTTAATTTGTGCCTATCCCGGATTGTATAAGGATTTACAGAAAAATAGGTCAAGGGATTATAAATTATCCCTTGTTATTGCAGGTATGATCGAGGAAAAAAATAAATGGTATTATAAAAAATTATGTAAACTAATTAATAATATTAAAAACCCTGTAATTAAGAAAAGCATTTCCATACATCAGAATATTTCCGAAGAAGATAAAATGGGTTTATTTAATATAGCCAGTGTTTTTATATTAACATCATTACTGGAGCCATTTGGAATTACTATTGTAGAGGCATTGGCAAAGGATATCCCTGTGGTTGCATCAGGTGTAGAAGGGCCAAAAGATATAATGGATGTAAAAAATGTAAAGTTTCCTTTCTCTCTTTCTTCAGGAGGAGTGCTTGTTAATTATGATATTCATAACAGACGAGCAGATAATTTACAGGCAGCATTAAAATATATTTTTAATAATCCTGAAAAGGTTTGTAAAAATGTTAAAAAAGGTAGAGATAAAACTTTAAAAAAGTATGCATGGGAATCTCTTATTAAGCAGAAAATCGCTGTTTATAAGGGGGTCTGATCTTTGTAATCTGTTATCACCTCTTTTTTAAGCAATAAAGTAGGGAGACTTAAGTCTCCCCTACTTTCCCTACAGTTGTGATTACATAAGAGATAATAACCGATTACCTATTTTTTACTTGATTTATGATATAAATATATTTTTATAGGTATAATGGAAAAATTGGATTTAGATTATTTTTTAAAAAATAAATATTTTGTTATTGATTTTGAAAATACAGGTGGGTCTTTATGGAAAGGCCATAAAATTACCGGTGTTGGTGTTTGTATTGTAGAACCTGATAACCCTATATTTAAAATCACTTATAAATATTCTACACTTGTTAATCCGGAAAGAGAAATTTCCACTTTTATTGAAAATTTAATTGGCATAAAAGCTGATGAGGTAAATACAGAAAAATATCCTAAGATTGATGATGTTTTTAAAAAATTAGAAACTTTACAGAAGAAAAATTTGATTTTTACAGCCCATGCCGTAAGAGTTGATTATAATATGTATAATTATTTATATTTCCAGAAATATAATCAGCATTTAAATACTATATGTATGGATACTCATAAACTGGCTAAAAAAATATTAAATATTAAAAAAGCAAATATTGCCCATGTGTCTGAGTTATTTAATATTAATACGGGAATGCATCATCAACCTGACTTTGATGCATATGTTGCTGCTGTTATTTTAATTAGATCATTAGAAGAATTAAAGCAAAATTCTAAATTGCTGGAAGATTTTCAAAGTTGTATTAGTGAACATGATAAAATATTAAATAAAAATTGATATGGGG
>CBDVEP010000216.1:0-2386 GCA_965373035.1 uncultured bacterium | reverse complement strand
TAGAAATTTTTTTATAGGATACCTATTTTTTAATTCTACTGTCTGAATTACAGAAATAAAAGAATAATAATTGACTAAAAAATAATATATATTAAATTGATATAAGGTTTAAGGAGGGCTGAAATGAATAAACTTCTTCAAAGGATTTCAATTGATCCCAATATTTGTTTTGGAAAGCCTTGTATTAAAGGTACTCGTATATGGGTATCTTTATTACTTGATTTATTAGCAAATGGAATGACAATAGAAAAAATTATAGATGAATATCCACAATTAAAAAAAAAAGATATACAGGCAGCCATAGCTTATGGGGCAGAAATGTCACGAGAAAGATATGTTGAAATTTTTGATAAAGCAGTATGATAAAATTTAAGATAGACGAAAATTTTGGAAAAAGTATTCAGGAAATATTTCTTAAAGAAGGTTATGATGTCCATACAATTTATGGGGAAGGATTACAAGGAGCTGATGATAATAAAATATATAATATTTGCTGTAAAGAACAACGTTGTTTAATAACATTAGATTTAGATTTTTCTGATATAGTTCGTTTCCCTCCTAATAAAACAGGAGGAATTGCTGTTATTAGAACTCCTAAAAATTCAAGTTTTACTTTATTAAAAAAAATGATTAAACAATTTATAAAGATGTTAAATAAAATGTCAGTCAAAAAGAAACTATGGATAGTTGAAATAGGACGAATTAGAGTTCATCAATCAGAAGAGGAAGAAGATTGAATAGTGGTTAATAGAGTCAAAGGTAACAAGTAACATTTTGCCTATACCAATAAAAAGTATAAAAAAGTACCGATAATTAACATACGCAGCTTAACTTTTAATGAAATCCATCCCTGTGCAAAGAGGACTGATTTCATTCCGTTTCATGGTAATGGGAAATTATATAAAGATTAATTTTTTTCAAATTTTTTACATTTTATTTTGTACCCAAGTGCATCTACATTATAAATAAAGAAAGGCATTGACGAAATAATGATATTTATTACATTAAAGAATGTTAAATTTTATATAAGGAGTTAAATAAATGCCATCTGTAAAAGCAATATATAAAAATGGTAAAGTTATTTTAAAAGAAAAAGTTGATACTAAAGAACCTGTTGAAGTAAGGATTATGTTCCCTTCAAAAAGAAGAGGTACAATAGGGAGAAAGAAGCAATTAAATTTAGACTCATTTTCTTTTAAAAAAAGTCAAGAATTATTAAGAAATCTAAAAAGTTCATTAAGTGATGAAGTAATTAAAGAGCGTGAAATTGAATTATAAAATTATATATAGATACATCCTCCTTATTAAAATTATATCATAAAAAAAAAGACAGTGATAAAATAATGGGCATTATAATAAAAAAAGTGAAAAAAATGAAGAAAGTGTAGAAAAGATTTATTTATCTGAATTAGCTAAAGTTGAATTTCCTTCAGCAATATGGAAAAAAGTAAGACAAAAAGAGATTTCAAAAGAAGTAAGTTCAAAAGTAATAGATATGTTTAAAAGTGATTGGGATAAATATGAATGGATAGAAATAGATAGTACTATCATTGAAGATGCCCAGGATTTAATAAAAAAGTATGGAGATATAGGTTTAAGAAGTTTGGATTCTATCCAATTAGCAAGTGGATTATATGTAAAAGATAAAGATGTAAAATATATTACTTCTGATAAATTATTAAAAAAATGTTTTATTAAAGAAAAATTGACAATAATATAAAAAATGGTTTATACATTTAATAAGAAAAAAAGGAGCCTATAACTAAATAAAACTAAGTTATTGAAACAGTAACCTCATTTACAATTATATCTACAAATAGCCCTGTAAAAACATATACATTTACGGAAATTCCTTTAGAAGATGTTGCTGTATATAACAATTATCTTGATCTTTCAACAGGAGAATCTGCACATATTATATTTGGCAAAGATACAAATGCTGAAATTAAAATCTACAACTTAAGGGGTGTTCTTGTTATGTCCTGGGGAAAACAGTATTATGATGTTGATGAAAGTAAATTCTGGGATGGACTTGTAAAAGAAAGCACAAAAAAAGCAGGAGCAGGACTTTATATTGTTGTAGTTAAGGGAGATAATAATAAAAAGCTCAAGATGATTATTAAGAAATAGATTGATTAAAAAATTTAAAAATTTAAAAATTAAGAAGGAGAGCAAACATGAACAATATAATTTTAGGTCTTGTTTTAGGTTGTATTGCTGGTATTATAGATGTAATCCCAATGATATTACAGAAACTATCATGGGATGCTAATTTATCAGCATTTACCTTATGGGTAGTAGCGGGATTTATGATAGCTACTTCTTCATTAGTGCATATTCCTGCTGAAAGTTGCCGGGTATTCCTGTTAAAAGTTGCCACCCATTC
>CBDVEP010000215.1:0-2413 GCA_965373035.1 uncultured bacterium | reverse complement strand
TATTTAAGAGCCTGGAAAGGCGTTTTTTTGAAAATAGAGGTGAACTTGGGTTAAGTCTCTGCGGTTATATTATTTTTAGAAAATTTGAAATATTACGTGAACTGTTATAGAAATTATTATAAATTTAAAGTTAAAAGAACAATATTAGTATTAGTTTTTTTATCATAATAATATTTATATTCATCCATAACTGTTCTGACTAAATGAAGTCCTATTCCACAGGATGTTTCCAATACAAGCTTTTCATTATATTCTTTTGGAGGATGATATTCAGGAGCTTCCTCTTTAATTTCTGCTGTTACTTTGTTTGAATTGATAAGAAATTTAATATTAATAGTAAAGTCTTTACTTTTTTTAAGCCCATGTTTTAAAATATTAGTAATAATTTCGTCAACAGCAAGAACAAAGTTATAAGCGTTACTGTCTTTTATAAGAGGTCCTGTTCCTGCTTTCCTCATAACTGCTTCACTTAAGACCTGTACAGAATGTAAGAATATCGAGTTAGGAGGTATTTTTAAATTTATTTCTTTTTCTTTTTGCATTTTTTAATTGGTTTTCCTGTTGTATTTATTAATTTTATAGCATCATCTATATTATTCTCAATTATAAAAAATTTATCCATTTTTATAAGTTTAATGATTTGAATAATAGGGTCACTTATATGGCATAAAATAACACAATAATCATTTTTTTTAGATACAGATGATAATTTAAGAATGACCCCGATGCCTGTAGATGAAATATAAGTTAGTTCTTTAAAATTAATAATCATATTGTTTTTATTTATTAAAGGTGTGCACATGTCAATAAAGGTATGATATGTATTATTATCAACTATCCCCTTAAGATTGATTAAGTAATATTTATCTTCTTCTTTTATATCTATTTTTAATAAATCTGACATTTCAAGGTTAACCTCCAATGTCCATTTTAAAGATAATATAATATAAAAATTTTTAGTGTCAATCTAATTTTTTATTATAAATATTAATCCCTATTTCCTTTCGAGAATTAAAAGGCGTAATAGATTTAAAATAGCTGTCAGAGCTGCGGCTACATAAGTTAAAGCAGCAGCATTTAAGACTTCTTTAACACCGGTTAATTCTGATGAGTTAAAATTTCCAGAGTTTTTTAAAATTTGAATAGCTCTAGTGCTGGCATTAAACTCTACAGGAAGAGTAACAACTGTAAAAACCACAAAGCCTGAAAAAAGCCAGATTCCTATTTTTAGAAGTGCAGGTGACCCCATAAATAAACCAAGTATGAAAAGTGGATAAGCCAGCCATGAGCCAAAATTAGCAACAGGATATATCCCATTGCGGAATGCTAATGGGAAATAAGCATTTTTATGCTGGATTGCATGCCCTGATTCATGAGCAGCTACTCCAACTGCAGCCACAGATGAACTGTCATAAACAGACTGTGAAAGATTTAATATTTTTTTAACTGGATTATAATTGTCAGTTAACTTTCCTGGTGTCTCCTTTATGGGAATACGGTTCAGTCCATTTGTATCTAAAATGGTTCTGGCTATTTCCATGCCAGTTATTTTTTTTGATGTTGCCACTCGTGACCATTTAGCAAAGGTTTTTTTTACTTTTACCTGAGCCCATACAGCCAGTATAATTGCAGGAATAAGAAGAAGAAAAGTCGGATCCCAGAATGGTATAAACATAATATCACCTCCAATTAAATTAAATGTAATGCTCTTTAGTTCATTTGTCAAGTTAACTCTTTTACATTTTTTTCTTGCTTTTTGGTTTTAAAATGATATTTATTTTTTAGTTTTATAAAATAAGGATAGACCCGATAAGTACTATATGAATAAAAGATTAATTATTATTCCTACCTATAATGAATGTGATAATATTGAAGATTTAATTTTCAGTATTTTTAAAAAGTTAAAACAGATTTCTGCTCATGTTCTTGTTATTGATGATAATTCACCAGATGGTACAGCGGAAGTAGTTAAAAAAATAATAAAAAATCAATATAAAGATAATCTTTTCCTTATACAAAGAGAAAAAAAATTAGGATTAGGCACTGCTTATATTAAAGGCTTTAAATGGGGATTACAGCGTGAGTATGACCTTTTTATTGAAATGGATGCAGATTTCTCTCATAATCCTTCTTACCTTACTGAAATGATTAAATTATCCGGTACTTATGATTTTATTATTGGATCACGTTATGTTAATTATGGAGGAGTTGAAGGGTGGAGCAAGTTAAGAAAGCTTATTTCAAAAGGCGGGTCTTTATATGCCAAGACAATTCTTTTTTGTCCTATTCATGACCTGACTGGAGGCTATAACCTGTGGAATAGGAAGGTTTTATTAAATATTGATTTTGATAATATTATATCAGAAGGTTATTCTTTTCAAATTGAAATGAAATACAGGGCATATAAAAAAGG
>CBDVEP010000214.1:0-2437 GCA_965373035.1 uncultured bacterium | reverse complement strand
TTATTTTTATTTTATTATTTATTTTTGTATCTTCCTGTGGAAAAGTTCAGAAAGATAATTCTTTTAAAAAAGAAAGCCAGATAAAAAAACATAAAAAAGATACAATAACTACTGTTTTAAAGAAAAAAGAAGAGAAAGAAAAGTTGAAAGATAAAAAAGATCCATGGGAAGCAATAAAAGATAATGATTTTTTCAAGGCAGGGTTTAAAGAGATAGATGGCAGGAAATTAGGAATATATCTAGTTGTATCAGGAGATAATGTCTGGGTTATAGCAAAAAAATATCTTGAGGTTTATAAAAAAAAAGAAAATATTACAGAGACTGATATAGGGAATGTTGCTTATAAGATTAATTTAGTTAATTATGATAATTTGTTTTGTGGAGTTAATGATGAATTAAAATGGGGGGCTAAGGTTTTAATTCCTATAGAATGATTTAGAATCTTTGTTTTTTTCTATGGTCTTCATGAATTTTTTTTATTTTAAAAACTACTAAAGTCATATCATCATGCTGTGGAGCATTATCTACAAAGTTAGTTATTTCCTTAATAATTTTGTTTTTTAATTCATCAGCAGAAAGAGTATGATTTTGTTTTATAATTTCTTTTAATCTCTTCAAGTGAAACATTTCATTATTTTTATTCATTGCTTCAGTAATTCCATCTGTAAATGTGATTAGAATATCCCCTTCATCAACATAAGTTGTATTAACACCAAAATGTGATGTTTCTTCAATACCTATTGGGACTCCTTCAGTGTCTAACTCTAAAATAGATTTGAGTTTGTTTTTATAAACAATTAACGGAGAGTGAGCTGCATTAGAATATTCGATTTTGCCTGTGTTTAAATCATAGTCAAAATAAAAAATAGTGGCAAATCGATCGCCGGTTAGTTTCCCTGTTATTCCTGTATTAATGTTCTGGATAGTTTCATTAGCTGATTTGATGAAATTCAAATTTGAATGAAGAACAGTTCTGATCATAACCATAATCAGGGCTGCTGGTACTCCTTTTCCGGAGACATCTGCTATAATGGCATTTATTTTGTTGTTATCTTTTTGATATACAATGTCATAATAATCTCCACCAACAGTTTTTGCAGCATTATAATAAGAACTGATTTCTATTTCTTCCAGGTCAGGAAATTTTTCCGGCATAAGTTTTTTCTGTATTGTGCGTGCGATTTCAAGCTGTTCTTCAAATCGTTCTTTTTCAATGAGTGATTTTTGTGCATGATTTAATTTCTTTGTCATATTGTTAAACTCATCAGCTAGAAATTTTAATTCATCATTTGTATGGATATTAATTTTATAATTTAAATTTCCACTTCCAATAATGTGAACCCCTTCAGATAACTTATAGATTGGCTTAATAATATGTGAACTGAGTAAATAAGATAATAAAATGCCGATAAGCAGAGCGGCAATTACAAAAATAATGATTTCAAATTGAACTGATCTTATCTTCTTATATATATGTTTTTTTGTAAAATTAATTTTTACGTATCCTAAAAGGGAATTAATAATCTTAACAGGTGCAATAAATGAAATTTTTTCATCTTCGTTTTCCCTATAAGATTTTTCATATATTGGTTTGTTTTTAAGATAAGTTATAACCTTATCACTTAATTCAATATATATCTTGTCTATACTATTATCAAATTTTGATTGAATTATTTTTTGAAATGTTTCTTCATCAGTACTATCCACTAATTCTTTTTGTAAATTAATTACATATATTTGTTCAATATCTTTTAATGTTTGTTTATTTTTTTGGATTATTTCATGTCTGCTGGTATCATCATAGAAAATTTCTGCTATGCCTTGTGCCAGATTTTCAGTAAAAAGCAGCGCCCTTAGTTTCATTTCATTAAGTAAATTAAACTTAATGTTATTTAATAAATAAAACCCCATGGAAAGAGTTACTATAACTATAAGAAGAGCAGTAAGAAGGGTTATTTTAAATTTTACACTGAATTTAATTCTTTCATGCCGTTGTGATGCTATTGTTTTAACATTTTCATCTGTTATTTGAGAAGAGGAGTATAAAGAGCTTTCTTTTTTATCTGTAATGATAATATTTTTTTCATCCATTGACTGTATTTATATTAAAATTAAATTAAAAGTCAATAAAAAGGTAGTATCCTAAAATTCTTGACTAATAAAATGACATTATTATTATTAAAATCTATGATAAAAGATTTTATTATCCAGCGTGGTAGAAATTTTTTAAATAGGTTAGATTATTTTGCAGGGGTGGCTTCTTTATTTGTCTTCTCTATTATTGAAACTATTAAAGGTGATAAACGCGGTAATAAGCTTATATGAAAGTATCTCATGAAATCCAAGCTTTAGAATCAATGGGTATTGATACATTGAAATTTATTGGAGTATATATGGGGTCAGACCCTCAGTAGTGAGTAGTAGGGGAGGGTTTAAA
>CBDVEP010000213.1:0-2579 GCA_965373035.1 uncultured bacterium | reverse complement strand
CTGATGTCCACGCACCTAAGGGACAATACAGTATGAGCAATAATTATCACAACCATTTGTAATATCCACAAGACAGCGGAAAGGGAATTTTTCCTCTATAACAGGTTTTAAAAATTCATGTTCCTCAACTTCTACATTTAAATACTTATCTCTTTTATGTTCTTTAAGTATATCAGGGATTTTATTTATCCTTGAAGGGCCAATAACAATATCCGATATAATCTTTTCTTTGTTATTTTGTGCAAAACAACCGGTTACAAGCAATTTTAAATGCTTTTTCTTTTTTTTAAAAGAATTAAAATAGTTGAGCCTGTTAAAAACTTTTTTCTCTGCATGCTCTCTGACTGAACAGGCATTTATAATAATAATGTCTGCATTATCATAAGATTGCACCTCGGAAAAAGATTGCTTCTTTAAAAGCTGATTTAATTGAGATGAATGGGCAAAGTTCATCTGGCATCCATAAGTTTCAATATAATATTTTTTCATAAATAAGGATCATCCCTGGAAAGATAATTTTTCACATAATCTGCTATGCCATCCTCAAGTGTATGAAAATCTTTTGTGTATTCTGCTTCCTTTAATTTCTGGAGCTGTGCTTCAGTAAAGTACTGGTACCTATCTCTTAAATCCAGAGGCATAGGGATATATTTTATTTTAGTTTTTAATCCCATAGCATGAAACACTGCATTTGCAAGGTCATTAAAACTTCTTGCCTTTCCTGTTCCTAAATTGTAAAGTCCTTTTAAAGACTTATTTTGATAAAAGAAAAACATAACATTTAAAACATCTTTTATATAAACAAAATCACGCATCTGCATGCCATGAGCAATTCCCTTTTTATAAGATTTAAATAATTTTAATTTCCCGGTATCTTTAATCTGCTTATAAGATTTACAAATTACACTTTTCATATCACCTTTATGATATTCATTAGATCCAAACACATTAAAGTATTTAAATCCTGTAAATTTATTTAAAAGTCCTTTTTTATAAAGCCACATGTCAAATAAATGCTTTGAATAACCATAGATATTCATAGGCTGAAGATTAACAAGGTCAACTTGATCATTATAACCCTGCTTGCCATCTCCATAAGTTGCAGCGCTACTTGCGTAAATTAATCTTGCGTTATTTTTTTCACACCATTGAGCAATTCGCATGCTATATGAATAATTATTTGACATTATATAATTGGCATCTTTTTCAGTTGTTGAACTGCAGGCTCCAATATGAAATATAGTATCAACATTTGTAAATTTATCAGATTCCAGTAAATTAATAAACTGATCTTTTTCAATATAATCATTAAACCGTTTTTTTCTTAAATTTTTCCATTTATCAGTTTTATCTAAATGGTCAACAACAATAATATCATCTAATCCTTCCTGATTTAGTTTCCATAAAAATGCACTCCCGATAAATCCTGCTCCACCTGTTAATATTATCAATAAGGTCCTCCTAAAATTTATTAATATCTAATTAATTTATAAAATTTATAATAATTGGCAAGCTTTTTTTTAAAATCACTAAATTAGTTGACATTGTGTTTTTCATATATAATATATATTTAAGGATAAATTAAAAAACTTATTTATGAAAATATTATTATTTATATTACTCTTTTTTATAAATACCCTGCACAGTGAATGGAGACCTTATGATGTTTATCGAAATGGCTCTAAAGGAATAGCAATAGGCGGAGCTTTTACTGCTATTGCTGATGATGTTTCTGCTATTTATTTTAACCCTGCTGGTCTTGTTCATACCAAACAATGTTCAATATTTTACACAATGGATTCCCAGATCAAACTTATTCAAATTATTGATCCAAAATTAAAATTAACTTATAAAGTACCTGCACTTCTTGGATTTGTTTATCCCCTGAAAAACAGTCACAATACTGTTATAGGAATTTGTGCTAATAGTCCTTTTCAAAGAAAAATACCAAATGAATTCGCCATGTATAAATTTGCTCCTCAAATTGCTACAGAAGTTACAAGAGAAATAACTATTGGATTTAATCTGGGAATTAACTATGCCACTTATAGTAAATCTAAATCCCCTGATGGCTGGGGCTTTAGTTATCAACTTGGTATTTTATATCATCCAGTTAAAAAAATACACTTTGGATTAAATTATCAAAGTAAAATTAAAATAGACTGGGGTCCCCATGGAATAATTACGGATTTAAAAGAAACTTTTCCTGACATTTTAACTTTTGGCGCTGCATTTTTACTGACCCCAAAATTAGTTGGAGCTTTTGATTTAGAATATCAAAACTGGTCAGCAATTGAATTTAAAGAAAATGGAATTGATACTGCTCCGGCAAATAAAATAGAAAAAGGCTTTTTTAAAACTATACATCCTCATATAGGAATAATGTTCCTGGAAGAACAAACCGGGGCTCATTTCAGAACAGGATTTTATACAGATTCTTTTATTGATATAGATCCTAATAATGATTTTAAAAATAAAACACAGTTATTATGGACTGTTGGTGTTGGTGCCTATGCCTTAAAAATACTAAAAGTAGAAGTAGCATTGGCAGATTCATACCTGACACATTTTATTAATAA
>CBDVEP010000212.1:0-2635 GCA_965373035.1 uncultured bacterium | reverse complement strand
AAAAGACTAAAGTCTTAACTCCTACACTACAATTT
This sequence comes from uncultured bacterium, assembly GCA_965373035.1. Classification (GTDB taxonomy): domain Bacteria; phylum Spirochaetota; class JAHITG01; order JAHITG01; family JAHITG01; genus CBDVEP01. The sequence continues at coordinate 2,600 of CBDVEP010000212.1, read as the reverse complement.
TAGAAAACCTAAAATATTACCTTCACTTAATTAAAAATTTTATTCCAGATTCTCAATTACTCCCTACATTTAATTTTGCTTTAAATAAATTTCCCCCAATATTTTACTTTCCACTATAAGATAAATTCTTTAAAACCTAAATTGGAGGTAAAACATTATGAAACATTTTAAATTCATCATACTTTTAATGATTTTTTTGCTGATTTCTACCAGCAAGCTGCAGGCAGAACCTGAGACTTATATGAGAAAACTGGCTCTTATTACTGACATTGGGCTTGGTAACTTGATAAGTGTATATGGAGCATACAGTCTTTTAAAGAATCATAATATTGGACTGGGATGTGGTTATCTGTATTACAGTGACCCTGATACAGAAGTAAAGATAAATGCAATTGAACCATCAATAATCTGGTTTACTACAATTGCAGATATGTTTATGATTCGCACCCGGGCTGGAATTAATTTAATTGGCAGAAATGGTGAGGCTTTAAAAACAACTGCTTATGTAATAGCACCTGACTTCTTAGTAAATGTAGTAAACTATAAATCAAGCATTATATACGCAGGAGTAAGCCTGCCATTTGTTATAGGTAAAGAAAGTGTGGAAATGGATACAGTAATAGGAGCAGGATACGGTCTGAATTTTAATATGGGAGTATCAGCAAAAGGCGAAAGAGAGAAAACCATAAAAGAGCTTATAAAAAAATCAACAGATGCAAAAAGGGAAAAAGCTGAGGAATTGTACTTTTTCGGGTTGGATTCTTATTATAAAGGAGACATAAAAGGAGCAATAAAATATTGGAAAAAAATAAAGACCACAGATAAAGAACTTAAGAGAAGAATAAATCAGCAGATAAAGGATGCAAAAAAAGAGATAAAGGAGGATTAAAACAATGAGGAGAAAATCAAAAGTTTTATCAATTTTAGCCGCAATAATATTTTTAAGTGCAGCAGTGATTGGCATATTCAAACAGGAAAAAGTATTAAAAGCAGGAATACTTACAAAAGGCAGGATATTGTATAAAAGTTCAGGCATGAAAAAAGAAGATGAAGAGAAGCAGGCAAAAGAAAAAGCAGGAACACAGATAGAAGAGGGCACAGTACTTGAGGATGCCACAGAAGGTAAGGTTCTTGTGAACTATGAATACTGGGATAAAGATGGGAAAAAGCATACAGGGAAATATTATGCTGTATTACCAGGAAATGTAAAATCTGGTGTAAAATATGGAGCATACGGCACAGAATATACAGGAACTATGTCTGGTATTGCCGTGCTGGACAATGATTTCTTGTAGGGTGATTTGGTAATTTGATGATTTGAATTATTTGATTATAAAATAAAAACCTAAAGGATTAATTCCAAAGAGAAAAGAGATGGTAACCGATTGCCAAAACATCTATAAAATATTTGACTTTTTATTTGTGTATGGTATGATTTATATTAATATTTAAAATGTATATTAGTCAGGAAAAATCTAATATCATGGAATACTGCACTAAATAAATTACAATTAAGAGAGAGAAAAGGAGATAAGGTGTTAAGTTGTTATATGTGATAACTTAATCAAGCTGTTGATTTATGTAAAAACACACCTTTAGGTGTGTTAAAGTATGAAAATAACAGACCTAAAGGTCTGTTTTTACATTCTTTTTTGAAAAATCGACAGCCTGAATACTTTATGATTAATATATGCAAGGAGATTTAATATGAGTGTATTAAAATTTAAGAAAGCAGCAATATTATTTTTTTTAGCATTTTTAATATTAGTGTTTATGGCAGGAGCAGGTTATACTCAATCACCAGTTACTAATATGACAACACATATTGGCTATTCAAGTATTTCCAATGCAATAAAAGATGCAGGTATCGGGAGTTCAATTATGGTAAACCCGGGGACCTATTTAGAATCAATAAAAATTACTAATTTTTTATTTTTAACATTATATGCATCAGATTTCATGGATCCATATAATAGAGATGTAATCATCGATGCTTCAGGTTTTAGTAATGCTGTTTTAATAAGCAATTCACAAAATATTTATTTATATGGATTTGCAATAAAAGGAGCAACTTCATCCGGAATAAAAATAAAAAACTCTGTAGGTACAAATTATATATTTAATAATCTGATTTATTCAAATGGTTTATGTGGTGTGAAAATTGAAGGAAATGATAATAATATAATAGGGAACTTAATCAGGGGAGGAAGTCAGAGTAATGGGATTTTCATTACTAATGGGAATCATAATATAATTCAAAATAATTACCTTTATAAAAATTCTCAATGTGGGGTTTATTTAGTAGGCAGTTCAGTATATAACAGTATTAATAATAATGAGATTTATTCAAATAATTGGCATGGAGTTTATATTAATTCAGACTTTGCAGATAATAATGTTGTTATGTTCAATCATATTTTTGGCAACCAGCAAAAAGGGATATGTATTGAACAGGGGGATAATCTTCAGATTTACAGAAATTTAATAAAAGATAATTTAAGCGGTGGTGGGATAACAATAGATAATGTAGCTACAAATATATCAATCAGGCTGTCGATTTAATGGGTAAAATCGGTATCCTTTCCTTTTTGATGCCCAAT
>CBDVEP010000211.1:0-2716 GCA_965373035.1 uncultured bacterium | reverse complement strand
TCTTCACTTTATCACCTTTGTATATACAAAGGTGATAAAGTGAAGACCTGGCACCTATCACTATTCTTTATATAATATTTCGTTTAATTTTTTTATCCCTTTTATAAGACGGGGGCCGGCACGTAAGATAAGATCAGGATGAATATTTTTTATAATCTTAATATCATTATACTTTTTAAATAAAAAACTTAAATTATGTTTTACTTCAATGTTCTTATCACAAAGCAAAATATAGTCAGGTTTGTTTTTTAAAAGATATTCCTGATTAATGGTTATATATCCATTTCCTGCATGCTTTGCCAGATTTATTCCTCCTGCTTTTTCAATAACATCATTTATTAAAGTTCCATTACCTGCTGCCATAAGAGGCTGACTCCATAATAAAGGAAAAACAGTTTTCATATTATGACTTCTCTGAAACAGTTTTAATTTATGTTTGATTTTATTAATGAGCTTTTCTGCCTTTGCTTTTTTCTCAAATATTTTACCGAAGGTTTGTATAAAATAGCATAATTGATCTGTATCTTTTATATAAACAATAAAGACTTTATATTTCAATCTTGATAATGTTGATATGGCATCCCTCTGAATATAATCAGTGACAATAATTAAATCCGGCTTAAGTGAAATAATTTTTTCTATGTTTAAATTTTTAAAATCTCCAACCCTTGGTAATTTTTTTAATTTTTCAGGATAATCACACTGACGGATATTAGCAATAATTTTATCCTCACAATTTAATTCATATAAAATTTCCTGCACTTCCGGAGATGTCACAATGATACGCACAGGTGGTACTGAAAATTTCACTTTCCTGTCATTGCTGTCAACATAAATATTGCCTGAAAATAATAAAGTGCAGTTTAAAAATATTAAAATAATTATATATTTAATCTTCAACTTTCTATCCCTTTTCTGTTTACAATATTTTTATCATAGTAATGTTTTATTTTTTTCATCTCTGTTACTAAATCAGCAGAAGCTATAAGTTTTTTATTAATATAATGCCCTGTTAGAATTAATTCCATATTTTTATTTTTAGATTTTATTAATTCAAGAAGTTCTCCGGTTTTAATAATTTTATCAGGTATTAAATCAAGAACCTCATCAAGAATAATGATATCATATTTTTTTTTGAAAAGTTTGCAGGCAGTCAGGAACAATTCCTTCTGATTCCTGAAAGATTTTATTTTATAATCCCGGGAAACTCCATTTTTAACAATACGGGGATGGGAATATTTACTATAAAATATGGTTATGTTTTTATATTTTTCTAAAATCCCATCTTCACCAGAGATATTCCTTGGTTTAAAAAATTTAAATAAAGCTATTTTTAAATTACAGCCAAGTGCCCGAATAATTACTCCAACAGCACTTGTACTCTTTCCTTTCCCATCTCCATAATAAATATGAACCATTCCATTTTTCATTAACTGAACATGTCCTTATTTATTTTCTTTCTATGATGTTCTACCTGATGGTATAATACTTCAATATCTTCAACAATTAATTTTTCATTTATTAACTTAAAATTAGAATCTTCTAAAAGCCTCTGAATAAAAGAATAGCCTCTATCTTTATCAAACCCTGCCATATTTATCAATTCATCAGCACCAAACTCACATTCAAATGATTTTCTCTTTACAATAGGAATACGCTTTTTCTGAATCTGGATAAGTAAAAGATCCAGTATCCTGCCATATTCATCAGGTATGGCTAAATTTTCAATCTGGCGGTAAGCCACCCATATTCTTTCACTTAATAACTGAATGATCTTTAAAGTTATTTGAGGCTGATTGCCAACCATCTCCTGAAAATTTTTCTGGTTAATAGCCAATACTTTAAGGTCACCAAAGGAAACAGCATTTGCACTTCGCGGCTTGTTTTCAATTAAAGCCATCTCACCTACAATATCACCAGGGTTTAAAACAGCCAGTAAAATTTCCTGATCTCCTACAATCTTTGTAATTTTTATTTTACCTTCCTGGATAATAAATACATCTCCTGCAGGTTCATTTTCACAAAATAAGATACTCTTATCTGCATAATGCCTCACCAATGGAGATGACTGATCATACTCCTGATACTCCTTTAAAACATCATTGATTTCATTTATATACTGAGATGCTTTTTGTATATTTGCTGAATGGGGGCAGTATCTACAAAACCGTTCCATAGAATATTTTGCCTGTTTATATTCTTTGTTATTATAATAATAAAGACCAATATCAAATAAATTTTCAAGATTAGATGATATGGGTTTTTTTAAAGACATCCTGGTAATGGCTTCATCAAAATCCCGTAATCTTTTACTGTACAACTTTAAAATCTTTAAAGCAACTGTTTTATTCTTGTCCAGTAAAGTACAAAATTGTTCATATTCAACAGAAATTAATAAAGAATCTGTTAAAAGCAAAACAGCCTCCAGACGCGGTCGTTTGCCCATACAGGAAACAACACCAAAATAATCACCATCTGATAACAGGTTTTCATCCTGATTATCAGTTACTTCTACTTCACGGACAATTTTTGCTTTTCCCTGTTTAATAATAAAAAAATCATTAGCATTTTCTGATCCTTCCACAAAAATAAAAGCATCCTTTTTTGCATTAATTATTTTTAATTTTAATTCAGGCATCATAGTCTCCTTTATATTAGTTTAATTGGGGTCAGGTCTCAACATTTGACATTTGGAATATATATTCCAAATGTCAAA
>CBDVEP010000210.1:0-2823 GCA_965373035.1 uncultured bacterium | reverse complement strand
AACTTGATAAAGCAATAGATGAGGCAATAAGTTCTGATTCAATTGAAGAAGTACTTATGATTTTGAAAGAAGACTAAGCATCCTAATGAGAGTATTATGTTTAACATGTAATTTTTTACAATAAATGATAATCTATTTCTTTATTGAAAACAATCTTTTAATTTTATATTCTAACCCGATGTTTTCATCATCAACAATAACACATTCAGGTTCTTTATTGTTTTCTTTAGTTTCATCACAAGTAATCACATCGTCAGTATCAGAGGTAATGTTATTAAGTAATTTTTTTGGTTTGTTTTTCATATTTGTTATATCTTTATATTACATAAGTGCTGATTCGAGCCTCAGAAACTCGAACCAGCAGTAATGATTGTATTTGTAGGGGAGGGTTTTAAACCCTCCCTTACAAATTTTTTCATATACTTTTATATATTAGATTATCTATGAATTAAAAACTTGATTGTTTGCTTTTTCCCCTGGCTGTTTTTAAGTATTGCCATGTACATTCCTCTTGCCAGAGATGTCCCACCTGAATCTTTGACATCCCAGATGATTTTATGCTCTGCATTTGGTGAATCCAGTTCTTTTATTTTATCACCAAGTATGTCATAAATTTTTATTATAACATCATCAGGGCAATTAAAAAATGTGATATAATTTTTCTGAGATTTATTTGGATTAAATGGCTTGGGAACTAAAACTCCACAAATCTTTTAATTTACCTGATAATTTATGAGTTTTTAATCGTTTATCAAATGGATTTCTAATAAATATTCTGGTACAGTTCCAAAATTTATTTTCTATTTCTATTCTTCCTTTTACTTTTTTTTTAAATGCTCTTTAGAAAGAAGGACTGAAAGTAACTTTCATTTATTCTTCCACCATCTTTTTTAACTCATTGATACTATTGGAAAATTTTAAATTCTTATCTGTATGCTCTTTTTTACTCTTTATATAATTTCTGTAGATTTCATCTCTTCTTTGTTCAGCAATTGATTTTTCCAGTTGCCGACTTATTTTGTTTTATACATTAAGACGACAGGCTTTTGAAAAACGGCCAAATTATTTATTTTTTTTTCTTTTTTTATTATTGCTTTTTAATTTTTTTAACTTCTTCTTTATGCATTTTAAATATTTTATTTAATAGAGTTGTTGCATAATTATTTTAATTGTAGTGTAGAGGTCGGTAGACCTCGTAACTATTAAATAAAGGCTTTAAAACGGGGTCTATCGACCTCCCTTATCCAGGGACAAAGCCTACACTACATTCATTTTAATAACATTGAATTATGCAACAACTCTAATAAATATGTTGATAATAACCAAGCCTTAAGGCTATGCTATATAGAAAATTTCATTAAATTGACAGCTGAATATTATTTTACAGCTGGAATACCAAGATCTTTGCATATTTTCTTTGCAAGGATATCTCTGATTTCAGAGTGCCTTGGAATAGCTGACCTCTTATTTAATTCTGGATTATACCACCAAGAGTGACGACTACCTTCCCGTAAGAGCTCACAACCCTGGGAGCGAATGTATTTAAGTAATACATTCCTTTTCATATAGCTATTTGTTCTTCTTGATAGTTATGTCCTGCAGCGTTTATTGCATCGTGTTTATTGAATTCCAATGCTTCCTTTAAAGTAATTTTCAAGCTTTTTAACAGTTCTTCACGTGTTCGCTCTTGGCAATTAACACCTGGTATTTCTTCTATCCATCCAATCCACCAATCACCATCTTTTTTAGTTACTGCTGTATATACTTTATGCATAAGGTACCTCCTTCTGATTTTTTCTTGTATATAACAATTATTACACAGAATTTTGGCTATCAAAATCAAATTGTTTAATATATTTTATAATATCAAAAAAAAAATTGTATGTCAAGTTGAAAAAAGAATAATAAAGATTTTGAATATAATGTCAAGAATAAAAAACAAAAAAAATTTGGATTGTAATGGTATTTTAAAGGAATGTGAACAATAATATTTATTTAAAAAAATTTAAAAATAAATTTATTTTTTTATTGAAAATAATCTTTTAATTTTATATTCTAACCCGATGTTTTCATCATCAACAATAACACATTCAGATTCTTTATTGTTTTTTTCAGTTTCATCATCACAAGCAATCACATCATCAATGTCAGAAGGGATGCTGTTAAGCAATTTTTTTATTTTATCTTTCATGTTTATCACACCTTTATATTACATAAGTGCTGGGTCTGTCTAAAAAGTTCAATTTTTATTAAAATAATTGTAGGCACAAATTCAATTTGTGCCGAATATGAACCCCATTTGTTAATTTTATAGGTGCACGAATTAAATTCGTGCCTACAAATTGACTTTTTAGATAGTCCCAACAATATTATAAATAAAATATGGCAACTTTTTATTATCTATGAATTAAAAACTTAATGGTTCGCTTTTTCCCCTGGCTGTTTTTAAGTATTGCCATGTACATTCCTCTTGCCAGAGATCTTCCACCTGAATCCTTAACATTCCAGAGTATTTTATTTTCTGCATTTGGTGATGATAATTCTTTTATTTTATCACCCAGTATATCATAAATTTTTATTGTAACATCATCAGGGCAGTTCATTCTATACCAGCTGCTAACAAAATTATAAATAAAATTAAATAATTTAAGCTTTAATTTTTAGTATTATTTTTTAAAAATTTTTTTTATTATAGAATAGTCAGGTATTTATTTGTAAAATTAAATTTTAAATATAACTTAACTTATTTTAATATTTTTTAATTTCAATTTTTTATGAAATTTTTTATAATGGAATTTAATGATGATATTTATTGACAAATTT
>CBDVEP010000209.1:0-2824 GCA_965373035.1 uncultured bacterium | reverse complement strand
TAAATGGCGGGACGAATTACTTCAGGAAGGAAAACTTGAAGGAGAACTTAAAGGAGAACTTAAAGGAAAACTTGAAGGAAGACTTGAAGGAAGACTTGAAGGAAGACTTGAAGGAGAACTAGAAGTAGCAAAAAAAATGTTTAAAGAAGGATTTAAACTACAAGTAATAATGAGTGTAACAGGGCTAAGAAAAAGTCAAATAATGAAATTAAGAAATAAAAAATAGTAGTTGTTAGTGAAACATTGATTGTAAAATTTAGAATGTAGTGTAAGGGTGGGGTGTGAAATTTTTTAATAATTTTAAATTTTCTTCCCCCCATTTTTTATGTAGATCCTGTAAAATTGGTGTTTTAACAGGCTTAAAAGGTCAAAAACATATAACATATACTAAAAATGGGGGGAACTTTTTTTGAAATATTTAAGAGACTTTTCACACAGTCTGTATCGACCCTGTTTTTAAGGGGAAATCGCCATATTGACGAGGTCTATCGACCTCTATGCTACAAAAACTATCGTCCCAATTCCTTAATTCACTGACATTGGGTAATGCCCCCAGACCCCAGAAATAATCAAAATTATCAAATCACTCTATAAAGAAATCATTGTCCAGCACGGCAATACCAGACATAATTGAAATTACCCTTACTAATGTTTCTCACATCGCCATTGCCCAAGTAAACAAACCAAGCAATGCTGGTATTAGGGGCAAAAGTAGTACTTGTCCAATAATAACCATTCTGCACACTAGTAAATAAATGTCCTGTTGGTAATGCTGAACCGATGAAACGGCTATAATCTATCAATGATTGTAATTCCCTTACATTCGGTCCTGTTATTTTAAAACATTATAACCCAGAAAATAGAAAGGTTGTTAAAACTTTATAATCATCAGCCTTTGTGATGAAATTATATTTTATTAAAACATCCTAATTGCAGGGGAACGGTAACTTCGCATAAAAAATCGAGAGATATTTTCGTACAGTAAGGGACTGTTTTATCCCTAATCATTACATCCAATTTAAAAATCAATCCTTTACACTACAGCAATTAAACCAATCCTTTTCTAAATGGCTTTTGAACAAATACAATAAAAAACATCATTCCACTATTAAATCCACTCCCTTTGACAAATATTTTTCAGACCTGCCAAAAGTAAAAATACGAAAAATATCTAAAAATATTTTAGATACAGCATTCTTTCATACAATTGAGAGAAAAGTTAATAATGACTCAACTATTTCATTTGAAAATAAATTATATGAACTTCCAACTAAATATATTGGGCAGAAAGTCCAGATTCGTTTTGACCCACAAGAACGGGAAGAATTATACCTGTTTGAAAATGATAAGCAAATATTAAAGATTAACAAACTGGACAAACATGAGAACTCAAAATTTCCAATAAGATTTCATAAGGAGGAAGAATAAAATGTATGAACAATTTTTTGGGTTTACCAAAACTCCATTTCCTAAAGATATTAAAACAGATGATATGTATCAGTCATCTTCTTTTAAAGAACTCCTGAAAAGGTTTGAATATATAAAAGAATACAGAGGTATTATGACTTTATCAGGTGAGCCTGGTCTCGGCAAAACTGCAGCTGTTAGATGTTTTATAAACTCTTTAAATACTCAATCCTATTTCCCTATTTATCTCCCCCTTGCAACTGTTGGAGTTATTGATTTTTATAAGCAGTTGAATAAATCACTTAATGGGGAAACAATTCATCAGAAATCTCAAGTGTTTAACTCTATCCAGAGACAGATTCTTGACTATGCTGTGCATAAAAATATTGTCCCTGTTATTATCTTTGATGAAGCTCACCTTTTAAAAGATCAAAACATCAGAGAATTACAGATTATTACAAATTTCAGCATGGATACTTTTGATCCTGCTGTAATCATTCTTGCAGGTCAAAATATATTGATGGATAAATTACAGAAAAGTGTACTGAATTCCTTTTACCAAAGAATTTCTCTTCGGTATCGCATTACCCATTTAACAAAAGAGGAAACAAAACAATATATTTTGCATCAGTTTAAATTATGCAAATGCGAAAATGAAATTCTTACAGCAAGTGCTTATGAATCTGTTTATAATTTATCAAGAGGAAATGTGCGATTGATAGGTGAGTTAGTAAAAAAAGCTCTTATTTTTTGTGCTACTCTAAAAAAAGAAAAAGTAACAGAAGAAGATGTACTGGCTATAAAATCTATGGTCAATATTCTCTTTTCAAATTCCATAATAAATTAATTAATACCTTATTTTTACATGTGGATTTTGAATTAGAAGGAAATGTGAAAAATCCGGCTATTCCTCTTGCAGCTCTTACATCTTCTATATTCTTAACGAAACAGTTTTTAGATTCAAAATTTTATATCTCTTATTGATAACCTGAGATACTTCCTGTATTGTTAAAAAATTAGTATTAATTGATGATTATTTGAAAAAGCCGGTTATATGCCGGCTTTTTTGTTTTTATGTAAGGATACCTTATTTTTTTATTTAACGGTTTTAAAAAATTATTATATCCTCTTTTGAGGTGATTATATCGCTTTATTTAGGAGTGACCAGAATTCTTTAAATAACAGTAATCCACCACTAAGAGGTTCTATGTTGTTTTACTGTCCAAGAGATATCTAATTTTTTTTTTAAATTTGACATTTTAAAAAAAATATGGTATATTATGCTAGAAATAAAGATAACAAGCCATAATTCTATATTGAGGAATAAAAATATAGAACAGTTGTCTGGGAGTAATAATTCAAATTTTCTAAAAAAGAATAATATAATATAAATTATGGTGCAATTTATTGCTCATGA
>CBDVEP010000208.1:0-2834 GCA_965373035.1 uncultured bacterium | reverse complement strand
TGCTGTGGTAAAATTTTATTTTTAACAGCCTGAAGCTTATGATACTTATCTTCCTTATTCTGCAAAGGTTTAATAATTGTAAGGGATTTTTCAAGACTTTTTGTCTGTTTCTGATAGAGCTTTATTTTATTTTGTATGCCTGCATTAATAAAAATGCCGGTAAATAAGAATATTAACATAAACATCGATATTTTTAATGCTGTGTTTAATATTCCTTTAAATAATATTTCAGTTTTTGTTAAGTTGAGGGTTACTTTTGGAATAGATTCTTTTAATACCAGTGAAAGTAAATCTCTTTCATTAAGAGAAGTGTGTTTGATTGAAATTTGATTAAGTTGCTCAGGTTTAGTATCACAGTTAAGCATGGTTATAGTTTCTATATCTTCATCCGGATTTAATTTTTTATAATATTGTATAGTATCATTGATTTCCTTTTTTAAACCTGAGGAAGAAGTATTAATAATACGTACATATTGAATTGAATTTTCTTTTTTAATACCTGCATAATGATAATAACCAAAGGACTGAATAAGAAGTTCGGCTTTATTGGTTCTTAATTTTTTCAGATATTCTATAAATCCTGCAATATCAAAGATAAATGATTCTATGTGAATGTTTTGTTTTTCTGTAATTTCTTTAAATTTATTTAAATCATTTTCATTGTAAAACAGAACAGCAATAGTATATTCTTTTGATTGATTATTTTTATCCAGTATAGTATAAAAATAATTTAATTTTTGCAAAGCAGGAATAACATCACTCTGGATTTTATAGTAAATAATATTATCAAGATTTTTTTTACTGCTTACAGGGATATTATAAAAAATTTTTAAAACCAGTTTATCCCCGGGGATAATAACAGGCATGGATGAATTTTTAAATATTTTGTTATTAATAAATTTTAGGTTTTTAAAGCCAAAATTCTTCCCCTTCAATGAAAAAGGCAGATAATTCCATTGAGAAAAATTATTTTCTTTAATAATGCCCACTGATTTAATAATCCCGAGTTGTGATAGTATGTTAAACATAATTCAACATAATATACAGAATTCATTTTATTTTTCTATATTTTTTATTGGAAAACTGTAATGCATCAGTTATATTCTCTTGAAATTCAGAATGTAGTGTAAGGGTCGATAGACCCTGTTTTTTGTGTCATAAACGGAGTCTACCAACTACTTTATTGATTAGGATAATTATCTTTTCACATCAAACAATTCAAAATTATAAAGAACCATATTATTATGATCCGGATAATTTATAAAGATTTTAATTAATACAATTTTTTTTACATCTGTTGATTTTTGTTCCTTTTTATTATATCCTTCAATATAAACATCCTTGAAAATGATTTTTTTTAGTTTTATCTTTTTTTCATTTCTGAATATTGAAACTTTATCATTTTTTTTTATGATTTCATATTCAGCCTTTATATTATTTTTTAATTGAAGCAGTATTTTATATTTATTAACTGCTTTTAATTCTTTTAGATTGTTAAAATCTTTTAAGAATATTTTTATCAAATCATCATAATCATTATGAATAAGAAAATTCTGGAATCCTTTGGTAAAAACAAAATTTCCTGTCCTAATTAAAGAAAAAGTAATAACCAGTAAAATAGAAATAAGCAGAATAACAGTTAATGTTTCAATAAGGCTGAATCCTTTATTCATAAATAACTCTCAAGAATATATTTTTTTTCTTTCCCCTTCTGTTCCCATTTTACAGTAATCCAGACATGCAGGAGTAAAGGAGCAGAACTTTCGATTTTAATTTCAGTGGTTCTGTTATAAGTAATATATAGCTTATCAGTTATTTTCCAGTTGATTGTTTCATCTGAAATTTTTTCTTTTAAGGATGGCACCGTATCATATTTAATTTTTTGCGAATAAGTTTTTTTATTATGCTTGATAAAAATTATTTTTTCTTCAGCAAATTTAGCAGCAAATAACTCATATTTATTTTTATTACTGGATTTTGATGTTGTGGATAAAGCAAAAAAAAGTGAAACAGAAACAATTGAAAGAATAAGAAGAGCAATCAGTACTTCAGTTAAAGAAAATCCTTTATTATTAAAAGAATAGGGACGGTTCTGATTTTTTTTAAACATTTCTATCATTATCTTCCTTTTTTTTACACTCTTTTTGATTTTTAAGCTTACTTTTCTATATTATAATATGGAAATAAAATTGCAAGTTTTTTCCATTAAGTAAAAGTATCCGATTACTTGATATTTTTAAAAAAAATTGACTTTTAAATTTTTATATTGTAATATATTAAAAAAAGCTTAAAATTGAATATTAAAAAAATGAAAAAACATAAGTTGTTTCAAAAATTATTTTCTGGTTCTAAAAATATTCATTTTTCGGAGGTAGAAACGTGTGTTACAGCTTTTGGATTTCGGCTAGATCGTATAAAGGGGAGTCATCATATTTATGTACATTCAAATATACCAGAATTAATAAATTTACAAAATGTTAATGGATATGTAAAACCATATCAAATAAAACAATTTTTAAAAATTATTGAACAATATAATCTTCAAATGGAGGATAACTAATGAAAGATTATCATATAAATATATTTTACAGTGTAGAGGATAAAGGATATATTGCAGATATACCAGATTTAAAATATTGTTCTGCATTTGGAAAGACACAAGAAGAAGCTTTAAAAGAAGTATTAAAAGCAAAAGAATTATGGCTTAAATCTGCAAGAATCAATGGAAAATTAATACCATCACCTCATTATCGGCCAGTAATTTATCAGGTTGCGTAATAAAAGAATGGGGACGGTTCTGATTCTTTTCCATTTTTATCTTCCCGTATCTCCTT
>CBDVEP010000207.1:0-2855 GCA_965373035.1 uncultured bacterium | reverse complement strand
TTTAAATAACACCTGATAATCTCCTTATATCTATAAATCCATTGGTTCCTTATATAAAACTTTTATTGTAAAAATGCCTGTTTTGTCGCTGTACAAAACAGGCTATTGCTGTTACAGCAAAGATTGATTTTAATTGATTATGTCATTTGTCAAGAACAGAACCCCTTACATTAATATATTTAAATATATTAAGAAGTCTCTGAAATTATTAAAATTTTAAAAAACTAAAATCTAAAGACCCGATATTTTTTTTCCTCTTTTCACCCTATCAGTCCCCTTTTCTTTTGGAATAGGTTGATTACGTTCCATCTTTCCATTTTCATTTAATGATGGACCAGTCATTGTCCATGATTTTTTATCATTCATATGGTCTGAAAATTTAATGGTTATTTAAAAAATAAATTTTTAAATAAAAAAATTATTCATTATATATCTTTAAGTTCAATGTCATATTTATCTATCATTATTTTTATTTCAAATAGATTCTCTCCATTATCTTCTTCAGCAGAAGAAATATAAATTTCTTTGCCAGTTATTTCTATCCCAAATAAAAGTACTATTTCAAAAACATTAGTATCACATCTGTTTATGATTTCACAATTTAAAATATTTTTAATTATAATATGTGAATTAATTAATTCTTGAGTATTATATATAGGCTTTTTTAATAGATTTAAAAATCCATTTTTTATACCTATTAAATTTAAACGTTTTAATGGTAAAATTAATAAATTATTTTTTTTATTATATTGAATTTTTTTAATTTGTAATTTCGCACTATCTGTTAAATAAATTAAATCTTTAAATGTATTTTTTAAAAGTATATTCGATTTTATATGTAGTTTCATTTTTTATATCTCACTTATTTTTTTATTTTTGGAGCCCAATACCTTATAAATGGAATTTTCTTTTGTAAATAAAAGTGATGTTTGCCAAATTTTGGTGCAACTGAACCAATACAAAAATGTATTCCTCGACCTTTGCCTATTTGATTACCAAGATGTATTATATTCATCTTATCTCCTTTCTCTAATCCGATATGCCAATTTTTTCCACTATTTGAAAACATTTTAATAGTAGAATTATTGATTTTATCAATTCCATGGCCAATGGTTTTATATGCTGCATATGATAATCCTGCTTGTGTCCCTACTCTTCCAAATTCATAAGGATTTAATTCTTCTAATCCATTAACAACACCTTTTGCTGTCTGATACATATCTTTTACTGGATTAATTATTAATTTTTCTTCTGGTGATGTTGTTTTTTTATATAAATATGATTGATCATTCGGATTAAAATTTTTTGTTGGATCTGCTGCTAAATCAAATACAGATTTTGCTTTATCATATATACCATATACAAAATCTTTTACTCCTTGTACTATTCCCTTTCCCAATAATTCATCCATATGTTCGGCATTATATTGCATTCTCTGTAATTTTTCCTGCTGTTTTTCTTCTATAGTATTCAATTTCTGTAATTCTTTTTTATCTGCTGATTTTTTATTACTTCCTGTTGTATCATAATCACTTACACCTGCTTCTGCATATTGTTGGTCACTGCTCTGGACTATATATCCTCTCTCCAGGGCATTAATTAATGTCTGGGCTTTATCATCATCTAAATTGTATGCTTTCTTATAATAATCCTTTAACTCATCTTTTTCTTTCTGGCTGAATCCTTTTCGTTTTTTTCTTTCATCATCTGTTATTGCATCTCTTGGGTTTGTGCTGTGTTCTTCATAAGGGGTCTGTGGAAGTTTATTTTGTTCTGGATTTCCTCGTTCACTTTGCACTAAACTATATGCTCCTGATCCAACTGCTTTGACTCCACTCCATGCAAGATTGCCTACTGCTTTTATGCCTGATGTTACGCTATCATGGGCAAAATTTAATCCGCTGTTCATTCCCTGATATGCTGCTTTGCTTACACTTCCTGCTGCATCATATATCCCATTGAAAAAATCCTTTGTCCCTGTTGCCTCTCCTGCCCAGTCTGCTCCCCTGCTGATTGCTGCATGACTTATGTCGCTGATATCAAACCCTCCGCTGACATTGTTCTTCCACTTTGCTCCATCTTTGCTGAAACTTACTCCCAGTCCAAAGCTTCTTGCTCCTGCTATATCTTCGTCCTGCAAGTACATACTTTGTCCCATTCTTCCCCAGAATCCACTTCCCCAACTCGTTTGATCCCCTGCATCCATAAATATCCCTGCATTTATTATGTTTACATTAAACTCGCCTGTGTTGTATGCTCTTACTGATTCTGATGCAAAGCTTTTTGCAAGCCCATTGATACTTATATCCTTCCCGGCAAATCCAAATGTTTTTGGAATGTTTTTACCAGTTCCTGGGTCTGTATCATACCCAATTATATCACTTGTTATATCTCCTGCTAAACTTGATGTGAAATTTAATGTCTCTGCATTAAATCCATCTTCCCATTTACTGCTGTTCATATGCCAATCCATTCCACCATCTCTGTTAACATAAAACCCCTTGTTAAATACATTCCCTACTGTGTTGACTACATTCTTTGCTACACTTGATGCTACATTCCCTATGGTCTTTGCTAACTTGCCAACTCCTCCTATCACTGTCTTTACTGCATTTCCTGCTACATCTCCAAGCCAGCTTACTCCTGTTCCTACTGCACTTGTAAGTGAACTTATTCCTGCCTGTGCCCAGCTTATCACTCCTGTTGCCAAATCATAAGCCGTCTCTGCTACGCTTAATGCCAATGCCATTAATTGTCCGCCTGGTAAAAATGACAGCCCTATCTTTGCTATACTTGAAAGACTTATATTTATCCCGGGTAACACTCCTTTCTTATACCATGGCTGATTTGCTTTT
>CBDVEP010000206.1:0-2955 GCA_965373035.1 uncultured bacterium | reverse complement strand
TTATTTTTATTATTATTATCTTTTTTTCTGTTAACCTTTATCCTGAAAAAAATTTGAGATATTATAATGAGAAAGACCCTTTTGTTGCGGGTTTGCTTTCTGCTACAATGTTAGGTCTGGGGCAATTTTATACTAAGGATTATTTAAAGGGTTCTATTTTTGTTTTTACTGACCTTCTTCAAAAAGGTATGATTTTATATTTAATATCTTATTTGAGTAGTAATTATACTGATGATGATATAAATGATGATGTTGTTGAATGGAAAGAAATTAATAATTCTGATAGAGCAGTAATTCTTAGTTTTGTAGCTTTTTATTTTGGTTCCAGATTATATTGTATCATTGATGCTATGAGCGGTGCCAAAAGATATAATGAGAGTTTAAAAGAATATTCAAAAAAAGATGTTAGGTTTAGTCCTATTATCAGTTCCCATTCTTTTGGTGTTTCTTTAAGTAAAAATTTTTAAAAGTAAAATAGTTATGAAATATAGATTACTTTATTTAATAGGAATCTTCTTTTTTAGTTTCACTTGTCTTGATGCACAGGAAATAATAAATATTAATTTAAAGAAAACTAATAATAAAATTTACCTTTCTGCTGAACTGGATGAAGATATCCCTAAAGAAGTATTTGAATTACTACATAATGGTGTTAAAGTAACTATTGTTTATTATATTAAAGTTTATACAGAAACACCTTTTTATTTTTTTAGCGATTCAAAAATAAAAGATATTGAATATAAAAAAGTAGTTAAATATAATATGTGGGAAAAAGTTTATAATTTAAAAGAAAATGAAAAAAAAGTAAAGATATCCAGTAAAAAAGAAATTAATCAAAAATTAAAACAATTACTAAATATATTTTTAATTAATGGGGAAAAATTATCCAAAGAAGATAAGTGTTATGTTAAAGTGAAAGCCTCTTTAGAATCTGTGAAGTTGTTTCCTCCTTTAAGCTGGATCTTTGATCTGGTCTTTATGCGTGGATTTGAGACTTCCTGGGAAATTAAAAATATAGAATGAATAAAAGGTACAGGTTTATATTAAAACGTTCCTTCTTTCTGATTCTTATTGTTTTTATTGAAATATTTATTATTAATAAAATATTTAACTTCTCTGCTATTGATGACAGATTTGTTGTATTAGCTCACATTATTTTAGTAGCACCTGTTGTTTTAATATATGTGATTATTGTTCTCCTTTCCAAACTAATATTCAGTAAATATAATTTAAGAAAAGCAAATAGATTTCAAACAAGATTGATTTTATCTTTTGCCTTTGTATCACTTATTCCTTTAATTCCTCTTGTTTTCCTGACAAATAATTTATTAAATCAAAGCATGGAAATATGGTTGACAAAATCTATTGAGGAATCCCTGCAGACAGGTCTTGATTTTGTCACTACAATATATGAAGAAAGAAAAAATGGAATTAAATATCATTTAAATTTGTTGAAACAAAACAATATTATCAGACATGGCCTGGTTTATGAAATGGATGAAGGGTATAAAAAATCTATTAATTTATTAGCCCGACAAAACAGAATAGATTCTCTTTTTATTCTTGATAAAAATAGCAATCTTATTTATGAATACCAGATAAAAAAAATTATAAAAAATATATTTTTTAAAGATTTAAAAGTTATTTTAAATAAAAAAGATATTTATCTTGTAAACAAGAAAAAAAAGGAAGATGAGTATTTTCTTGGATATACATATATTTATGATTCTAATATTACTAAAAAAGTAATCGGCACTTTAATTATAGGAAAATTCCTGCCGGATAGATTCTCAAGCAGGGCTAATAAAATTGGAGATGCTCTTCAATCTTATAAACAGATGGAATTATATAAGAAGCCGATTATTCGCTGGATTACAACATTTATAATTATAATTATGACTTTAATTGTATTTCTTATTGCTATTATTGTCAGCTATTTTATTTCAAAAAATATTACTGAGCCAATTAAAATATTATTAGATGGTACAAAACGGATTGTTGCAGGTGATTTGAATTTTGAGATAAAATATAATGCCAAAGATGAGATAAAATTATTAATTAATGCATTTAATCAGATGACAAAAGAATTAAATGCCAGCAAGCAGGCATTGATGCATTCAGAGCGTTTATCAGCCTGGCGGGATGTTGCCAGAAGAATTGCCCATGAAATCAGAAATCCATTAACACCTATTAAGTTATCCATTGAAAGGTTAATGAAGCAAAGGAAGAGTGAAAATTTTAATAAGATTTTAAAAAAATCTGCTTCAACTATTTTAGAAGAGGTTAGCAGGTTAGATTCTTTAATTAAAGAGTTCTCTGATTTTGCGAAAAGTCCTCAATTGAATTTAAAGGTTCAGAATTTAAATCATACTATTATTGATCTTTTAAATGTTTTTTCAGGTGTAGAATCTATAAAATTCAAGACAGAATTAGAGAAAAAATTACCTCTTTTAAATCTGGATAAAAAGCGATTAAAAGAAGTATTAATTAATTTAGTGAATAATAGTATGGATGCAATTGCTCATGATAAAGGTCTTATAAATATCAGAACATATTTAAAAACAAATATGTTTGGACGTTTTATCTATTTAGAAGTAGAAGATAATGGGAAGGGAATTCCCCCTGATATTATAGATAAAATATTTAATCCTTACTTTTCTACTAAAAAAGATGGAACCGGTCTTGGGCTTTCCATAGTGGAGAAAATTATAACAGAACATCATGCTAAAATAAAGTGTGAGAGTGAACTGGGCAAAGGAACCAAGTTTACAATAGAGTTTACTGTTTAATATTTTAGCCACCGAGACACAGAGTCACAGAGAATAAAATAAGAAATAGTAAAATACCTTTTAATACGAATTTGGTGAAAAAATAAATAAAAACATTTTAAAATTTAATATTTATTATTAAATATTATAAATTATAATATATTCTTCGTGTCTCTGTGTCTCTGTG
>CBDVEP010000205.1:0-3023 GCA_965373035.1 uncultured bacterium | reverse complement strand
CACCCCATGGGGTGGGGTAATTAATTAGAGGCGACAACTACCCTGACACAGGGGGGCTGCAGTAAAGACTTCTTTCTTAGTTTTGAAAAACATCCAAGAGGGGGAAATCCTTATGACCCAATGGGACCAGTATCACCCCAGGATGAAGAAGCAGGGCCATGGCTGTTTATGGTTTATCTTGATGCAGCTAATAACCTTGAAAGTGCTGGCATACAGGATTTGCATGAAATTTTAGAAGGAATTAAAGGAGCTAAAGATATTAAGGTTATTGTACTAATGGATAGAATAGATGGATATTCTACAGAAGATGGGGACTGGAAAGATACAAGATTATTTTATTTTGATGGCAACACAACACAAATAACAAGAATAGCAGGAATGGGCTTGGGCTCATCAGGTGATGGTGATGAACTAAATATGGGTGATCCAGCTACTTTACAGGCTTTTATTACTTTCTGCAAAACTACCTATCCAGACCAAAAAAAATATTTACTTGATATCTGGAATCATGGAGGTGGGTGGAAAAACCCTGAAGATGAAAATTTTAATGATATCCGAAAGCCTATCTGTTGGGATGATGAATCAGGTCATGATACATTATATATGAAAGAATTTCGAGATGCTATAGTTGGTGCTAATGTACAATTTGACATTATCTATATGGATGCCTGCCTTATGCAGATGGTAGAAGTTGCTTATGAAATAAAAAATTATTGTCATTATTTAGTTGCTTCAGAAGAAACCGTACCCGGTAATGGCGGTGACTATGTTGACATATTAACAAAATATAAAAATATCTATAATCAAGGTACACATACACCTTACAGATTTTCCTATGAAATAATATCATCTTACCGGAATCAATATTATTCTACAGGAGATACAACACTCTCATCCATTGACCTGACTGAATTAAACAGTTTAATATCTGCTTTAGATACTTTTGGACAAAATTTAATGAATGTCAATTCTGATACCTTGAAAAATATTCGAAATGAAACAAAAAATTTTACTTATGAGGACCAGGCTGATCTTTATCATTTTGCTCAATTATGTAACCAGAATATTTCAGGAGGTGTTCCAGGTGCTTCATCTGTTATGAATGCTATTGATAAGCTCATGGTAAAAGAATATCATTACAGTGGTTTACCAAACTGCCATGGTATTGCCATATATTTACCTAAAGATACATCCAAAGTAGATGCCGGATATTATAATAATTCTTATGATTTGCAATTTACTGATAGTGATAATAAATGGATTGATTTTATAAAATGGTGGGATGGCAAATAATAAAAAATAATTTTGAGGTTAAATTATGAAAAGAATATTATTAGTTTTAATATTATTATTAGTATTATCTGCTGTTAATATACATGCAACCCTGACAAGAGTCAACAGCCTTGGTGATATTGAAAACCCGGTAACAGGAAAAATATCAGGACTTATAAAAGATGATATTGTAGATATTTATTTTAACCCTGCAAGAGTTAATGATGTAAATGCATTCCTTATTTTAACATCCTTTCATTTAAAATATGGTACAGATGAAGAAAATGAACCCTCAGATGAAAAAAGCGATATCATTAAAACTACTGGTTCAAAAAATGATTACATTAACAGAACAATCATAAATAGAGAAGCTTATAATTTTAATTTAAATACAGGCATATTAATACCTATGAAAGTTTTTAACCTTTTTATTAATTATAATCCATACTGGATTAGATTTAAAGAAAAGGAAATAATAAATAATACAACTTATGACCCTGCTACTTCAAGTATTACTAATACTATTGATGAAACCCATAAGAATTCTTATAATGACAGAAAAATTCCTTTTGATATAACAATGGGATTTAATATTAAAAATAAAATTATGATAGGTATCAGGACAGGATATTTCAGTTCTGCTTATGAAGAATCAGGTATTAATATAAATGGCTTAATCATTGAAAAAGGAGAATATGAACTGGATAGATTTATTTTAGGAGCTGGAGTTAAATTTAATTTTACAAAAAATATCAGTTTAAGTTTTGCTTCTGATATGAATTTCTCACAAAAAGATGAATCACCCTTGAAAATTGAAGGAGTATTTGCCGGGGCAAAAGGTTATAACTATAATCCATTAGAAAAAGTATATACATATACTACAACTGAAAATGAAACAAGTTATAGTTTTCGATTAATACCTGAAATAACTTTAAAAGG
Source organism: uncultured bacterium (assembly GCA_965373035.1). GTDB lineage: Bacteria > Spirochaetota > JAHITG01 > JAHITG01 > JAHITG01 > CBDVEP01. Next base: position 812 of record CBDVEP010000205.1, on the reverse strand, counting down.
AACCAATGAAAAATTTATAAGGATTATAGCTGAAGTAAATTATATTGATTATGCTAAGGATTTTCATTTTAATGAGCAGGGAGATTTAAAAAATTGTGAAAAAATTGATTTTACAAAAAATAAACTAATTGGTAATCTGGGAGGGAGCTATAATCATTCATTAAGCAAAAGCACAAAAGCAGTTTATGGAATAAAATATATAGGCATAATAAACGGAATAAATAAATATAAATTTTATGAAAATAAAAATGATAAAACACAATATAAAGATTACAGGGAAGAGATTTATGATAATTTTATAGGACTTTTTACCGGGTTTGATATTGAAGTAGCAAAATATATTTTTGTTAGAACAGGAATATCTCAAGGGTTGTATCGATTAAAAGTTTCCAAAACTTTTGATACTGATGTTACCGGCAATCAGAAAAGTACTAAAGAAAATAGTTTTTTAAATGAATATTACCTTCCAAATACCGACTTTACATTAGGTTTTTACATTCAGCCTGTTACTGACTTTATTATAGAATTTAATTTTTCAGGTTCAAAGGACTGGTGTTTTAGTAATTTTTCATATTATAATGAAAAAAAACTTGATAATGGAAGTGAAATATACAGTAAAAGCACAAGAAATTTTGATTATAACATTGGTATGAGTATATGCTATAAAATATAATGCAAAGGCAATTTTTCCTGACAACTACATAAAGGTGTAAAGGTGACGGTCCTTGACATATGACATTTTAATGTTATATGTCAAGGACCGTCACCTTTATAAAACTCTCCTCTTGACAAAATATAAAAAGGGATTATAT
>CBDVEP010000204.1:0-3074 GCA_965373035.1 uncultured bacterium | reverse complement strand
TGACATATAATTACAAAATCAGTCTGAATAGATTTATTAATCCTGAGTTTAAAATAAAATACACACATAAGATTGTCAAAGTCGATATTATGCCTAAAAATAAAAAGCTCCTTGAAGGCTGTAATATTGAAATAAAAGTATTAACCTATGGTAAAGTAAAGGATGTATTTTTAGTATTAAAAAATGATGGTAATGTTATCAGGGAAAAATTAAATTCTACTCAAGTCAGCAATGCGTTTACAAACAATGTTTTTATATATGAGTATTATTTAAAAAATGTTTATGATGATTTTATTTATTACGGTGAGACTGTTCAGACCAGGGATAATATAAAAATAAAAACAGAAAAATACAGGATAAGTGTTGTAAAAGAACCTTTAATTAAAGATTTAAAATTGGTTTATATTTATCCTTCTTATACAGGATTAAAACCAAAAACTCAAGCGGATAATGGAAATATTGAAGCTGTTGAAAAAACATTGATAAAAATATCAGGTAAGGGTAATAATAATCTTAAATCAGCATCTCTTTATTATAACAAAAGAAAAATTAAACTTGCAGTCTCAGGTGATTCTTTTTATGGACGATTAATTCTATATAATTCCGGAAGATATCATATTAAATTCCGGGATGAAAATGATAATACTAACACCAAGCCTGTAAATTATTCTGTTATTGTGATGCAGGATAATCCCCCGCATGTGAATATTATCAAGCCAGGCAGGGATATTACGCTCTCAGATGTGTCAGACCTTGCTCTTGAAATTTATGCTCAGGATGATTATTCTGTTTTTGATTTAAAATTATTTTATAAAATAAAAAAAGCATTTATTGATTATGATACTGAATGGAAAAATATTCCTTTTAATATAGTACCACAGCAAGCAGTAAATCATAAATATAATTGGGATTTAGACGGTCTTAGTTTTATACCGGGAGATATCATTGAATATTATGCACAGGTATGGGATGGATACAAACCTCCTAAAGGTCATGTTGTGCAATCTAAAAAATACATTGTTAAATTCCCAACAATGGATGAAATGTATAAACAGCTATCCAGAGAGCATGATGAACAGTTTATAACAGCAGAAGACATTCTTAAGAGCCAGAAAGAAATCCACCAGGAAACAGAAAAATTAATTCAGGATTTAGAAGGGAAAAAAGAACTATCTTATATAATGAAAAAAGAAGTCCAGCAGCTTAAAGAAAACCAGAAAAAGATTTCTGAGGCTGTCAGGAATTTATCAGAGAGGATGAAACAATCTAAGGCGACAATGAAAAATAAGGATTTGTTTTCGCTTGAAATTTTAAAAAAGATGGAAGCTGTACATAAATTATTAAAAGAAATAGGTGATAAACACATGCTGGAATCTATTCAAAAGTTTAATAATGCATTAAAAGATATTAAGCTGTCCCATGTGAAGAAAGAAATTTTAAGCCAGAAGATTACACAGGAAAAAATTCTCCAGAGATTGAAGAAAACATTAAATATGCTTAAAAATATAAAGAACAAACAGAAAGTAGAGAGTTTTAAAAAAATTACAGAAGATTTAATAAAAAAACAGTCTGAATTACTGAAGAATACTCATGAGAAAAAGTCCGGGGAGAAAGACCACAGCCTGAATCAGCTTAAAGAAAAACAAGAGAGATTAAAACAGGCTTTTAAAGAATTAAAGAAAGATATGAAGAATTTTGAAAAAGAAATGGAAAAAGAAAATTCTCTTTTAAAGGACAAAATCAGTGATGTAAATAAAAAGTTGAGTCAACAGAACCCGGAAAAAGAATATAATCAATCTATCAGTTCTCTTTTAAAAAATGAGCTTTCTGAATCTATGAAGAGTCAGAAAAAGATTTTATCAAAATTAAATTCAATTAAGAGTGATATTAGTGGTATGCAGATGCAGTCGCAGCAGATGGATATTTCCAGGCTGTTAAATGTATTTGATGAAACTATTTTTAATATGCTGAAAACCTCAGAAAAAACAGAACAATATAAAAGTAAGATACAGCTTCAGATAAAAATATTGAAAAATTTTTATAGATTGAAAATGAATGACGGATTATATAAAGTTCAGGATAATAATGAGATAGCAGAAGATCTGATTTTTCTTGAAAGGAGTATAAGATGGAATAAAAAAAATCTTGATGAGCAGACTAAAGAATCGATTGTTATTCCACCTGATTTTTTTAACAAATTTGAAAAATTGGCTGATGCTGTTTGTAAAGCAAGAAAAGATCTTGCTGAAAAAAAAGTTTTTAATTCTTCAAAAATGCTTTTAAATGCATTATTGTATAATAATGTAATTTTAAAAGATTTATTAAAATTGAAACAGGATTTTAAAGATCAGATGCAGATGCAGGCATCACAGGGTATGGGTGATGGTTTAAATCAGATTGCCAACAGCCAGGAGCAGTTAAATGAATTAACTGAAAGGCTTAAGGGACAGACAGGCAAGGATGGAATGAGTCCCCAAATGCAGGAGTATTTTGAAGAGCTGGCTTTTCAGCAGGAAATGATAAAAAAAAATCTTGAAAATTTTTTAAATAATTTTAAACAGGCAGGGAAGCTGCTGGGTGATTTAAATCAGGCAGCTAAAGAAATGAATGAGATTAAAAAAGATTTAAAATCAAAGAAAATCAATCATAACCTTATTAAAAAACAGAAGAAAGTATTAAAGCGGTTACTGGATAGTGAAAAATCTCTTTTCGTAGAGGATAAGGCAAAAAAAAGAGAAACAGAAACAGCAAAAGCATATAAATCAAGACCACCGGAAGAATTAAAAAAAGAAAAAGTAGAATACAAAAATAAAATTTATTATTATCAGCATATTAATAAATATCCAATGGAATATAAAAAATTAATCGATGATTATTTTAAAATACTCAATAGTATAGAGCAGTAGGATTATAAAAAAAGTAATGGGTAAATTATCGCCTTTTTTAATAACATAGCAGCAGAGGCTTAAGCCTCTGCTGCTATGTTATTAAAAAGAGTGGGTAACTTACGCATTAGTTGCGGTCGGGCAAGGTTGTATATTCCAGCAGGTGCGAATTCTGTACAGTAGTACTTT
>CBDVEP010000203.1:0-3292 GCA_965373035.1 uncultured bacterium | reverse complement strand
ATATCTAGTATATTATTATATAGAATTTATTTTTCTGGAGGCAATATGTTATATTTTTATGCCACATTAGGGTGTCTGGTTTTAATATTTATAATTATTGTTACTAATAGATATTTAAAAAGAGAAAATAGATATAAAATAAAATTAAAATATAATTTACAGCATGAGAATTATGGTGCAGCTATTGATTTTGCTAAAAAATTAATTTCTCTTAATATAAAAAAGGCTGAATATCATTTAACTCTTGCTGATACTTATCTAAAAGCAAAAATGGTACCACTTGCTATTGAAATTTATAAAAATATGTTAAAAAATAATACATATTCTCCAAACATAAGGGAACATAATATTAGAGAAAAGATTGCAGAGGTCAATTTAGAGCAGGGTAAAATAAAAGAAGCTTTTAAGGAATTATATACTATTTCAAAATTAAAGCCAAATTCTCCGGATGCAATAGGTCTTCTTGGTAAGATTTATGGTTCCCAACAGAAATATGATAAAGCTAAACAATTGTTAAAGAAAGCAATTAGTTTAGATTCTAAAGAAGCTGAGTTTCATTATCAATTAGGTCTTACTTTCCTTGATACAGGAGATTTGGGGAATGCAGTACAGTCGCTGGATAAGGCGTATCAGCTTAATCCTCAACATTTAAAGGCGCAATATTTTTTAGCTTTAGGATGCCGCCAGAAAGGATTAAGTGAAAAAGCTAAAATGCTTTTTGATAAATTAAATTTAAAGGATTTATCAGATTTACCGGAAAATATTACAAATATTGGAATCATGACTCAAAATGTTCCACATTTTGATATTCAAACTATGGAAAAAAAATTAAATGGAGAAGTTGAAGAGTTAAAGATAAAAAGTTCATCAATTTATTCAATTGAAGAATTAATAAATAGCGGTACAGAGTTATTTCATAACAAGGCTATGGAAATTGTAAGAAAAATGGGATATATAATTCAAAAAGAAGTTAAAAACAGGTTGATTGATAATTCAATTGAAATAGATTTTATTGTTATTTCTAAAAGAAACAAAGATAAAGCAGAGGCTAAAAAGATTTTTATTCAATTTACTAAATCTAAAGGTGAAATAGGAACCATTCCTTTTGCAGATTTTCTTTCCAAGATGCATGAAGCTAAAGTAAATAGTGGTATTTTTATTATTACATCTGAATTTTCTGAACAGATTTATAAAAGAATTGAAAAAGAGAAAGAAAATATTCAGTTTATTGATACCAATAAATTAAGAAGATTTTTATAAAAGACTTCCACTACCTTATTGCTAAAAAAGAGGTGGTCTGCCAACCTGTCAGCTTCTAATTTCATTTGACAGTATAAATAAAATTAATAACATATTAATATGATTAAAAAATTTAATATTTCTTTAAAATATAAATTCACAATCTTTGTCAGTATTTTAATACTTATTCTTTTCCTTTTAACTAATTACATTATTATGAAACATGAAAAAAATAGTCTTTATGAAAATTTAATTTCAAGAGGAAATTCATTAATTAATAATTTTTCTTTATATTGTGAAAATGCTTTTTTTACAGGAGATGAATTAAACATTGAAGATTATGTTACAGTTATAATGAAAGAAAGAGAAGTGAAAAATATTTACATTGTTTTAAAAAATTTGACTTATTTTTTAAATAATAATCAGGATTTATTAGGGAAAAAATATATTGCACCGCAAAAAATTAAAGTTAATCTTAAACAGAATTATAATGCCATAAAACGGGGTAATCAGATTTTATATCAATTTTACAAACCTATTTATCAATTAAATAAAAAAGGGAAAAGAATATTACTTGGTATGGGGTATATAGAACTAACCACTTATATTATAAAGAGGAAATTAAATCAAATCAAATTAAAGCTAACCTTGATTTTTTTATTATTGTTAATTAATGGAATATTAGGAGCTTTCATAGTATCACAATTAATGATTGTACCAATTAAAAAATTAATAAAAGGTATAAATATAATTGCTAAGGGAAATTTAAAATATAAAATAAAGATTCATACCAGGGATGAGATAGAAAATTTAGCAAATGAATTTAACAAAATGACGACACAGTTATTTTCTTTTCAGAAAAAGTTAATAAAACAAAAAATTGTTGAACAGGAGCTTCAAATTGCAAAAAATATTCAATCCCAGATTATACCTGAACGATTAATGGAAATTAATAAATATGATTTGTTTAATTTTCATAGAACATCAAGAGTAATTGGCGGTGATTATCATAATCTTATTCCTATTAATAATAAAGAGTATTTATTCATTATAGCTGATGTGTCAGGTAAAGGTGTTCCTGCTTCTTTACTTATGGTAATGTTTCATACAATTTTAATTACACTTAAAAAATTTTATAATAAGCCGTTATTATTAATGAAAGAGACTAATAACATTATGTCAACTCTTTTAAAAAAAGGTAACTTTATTACAGTTATTATTGGCTTAATAAATACCAGTACTGGCAGGATAAAAATGGTTTCCGCAGGACATGAACATCCTGTTTTAATTAATTTTAAAAATAAAAACTTAAATTTTTTACAGTCATCCGGAGCCCCAATTGGCTTATTTAGTATTAAAGATTTTGAATCTAAATTAAAAATAATAAAATTAATTTTATTAAAAGATAATATGATTGTTTTTTATACTGATGGCTTGAGACATATCCAAAAAAAACCAATGAATAATAAAGAGGTAAATCATTTTTTCAAAACATTGCTTAAAAATTCAGATAATTATATGCAATTTAAAAAACAATTAATGGATAAAGTAAGATTAAAAAAATATAATGATGATATTACAATAGTTGGAATCAGGAGGAAGTAAAGGCCAATGAAAATCAAATATAAAAAAGATGGAAGTAATTTAATCATATCATTTGAAGATCTTATTAATAAACAATTAGATTTAACAAATGTAACTGAACTTAGAAAAAAATTTAAAAGGGTTTTATTAAATAAAGCTAAAAGGTATATTATAGATTTCAACACAGTTGATTATGTTGATTCTGCTGTTATTGGTTTTATAGTAGATTCATTTAACACAATAAGAAACAAAAATAGTGAATTAAAAATAATAAATGTTAATAGAAATGTGTATGAAATTTTTGAAATGATTAACCTGACAAAATTTTTAGAAATAAAGAAACGGTAAATTATTTAAATTTTTTTTATATTGCTGGTTCGAGTTTCATAACTCGAACCACTTCGCTGGTTCGGGTTTCATAACCCGAACCACTATATATATATATATATAATTAAATTAAAATGAATTC
>CBDVEP010000202.1:0-3321 GCA_965373035.1 uncultured bacterium | reverse complement strand
TATAATAAATCAAATAGAGAAAAAATCTGACATCTTATGACCTGGCACCATTATTTTTTTCCATTGAGTAAAAAATGTTGAAATAAAAATCTAAAACGCTACCCTCTAACTAGCGGAAAGTAAGATATAATTATAGTAGAAAAATATTAATATTAAGAGGGCAAATATGACAGCTGAAATAGCAATATTAAATAAATCTGCAATTGCATTAGCATCCGATAGTGCCATAACGGTAGGAGTCGGTAATGAAAAAAAAATTTATCCTTCTGCCAATAAACTTTTTATGTTATCTAAATATCATCCTATTGGGATAATGATATATGGTTCTGCAACTTTTATGAGTATTGATTGGGAGACAATTATAAAATTATATAGAAAAAAATTAAAAAATAAAAAATTCTCTGTAATAAAAGAATATTCCAAAGATTTTTTAAACTTTATTGAAAATGAAAAAAAACTATTTCCAAGTTCACAACAGGATACATTTTTTTCTTTTAGTGTGATTTTATATTTTAAAGAAATCCAAAATACAATATTAAAAAAATTAAAAATTAAAATTGAACAACTTAAAGAAATAGATGAAAAAGAATTAATATCTACCGCCTTTCATATAATCAAATCATATAACAATAAAATAATAAAAGTTCCATATGTCTCAAAATTGAAAAAAGGCAAATCATGGAAAAAAATAATAGAAGAACTTAAGAATAAATATTCAAAAGACATATTAAAGGCTAAATCATATGTATTTGAAAAATTCCCATTAACTGATAAAAGTGTAATTTTATTGAAAAATATTGCAATAAATATATTTGTTAAACATATTATGGCTCCATTTCGGTGTGGTATAGTTATAGCAGGTTATGGAGATAAAGAAATTTTTCCATGTTTAGAATCTTTTTTATTAGAAAGTATTATAAATAATCGTTTGAAATATGTTACTGATAAATCAGTACAAATCAATTTTAATACAACAGCTTCAATTAATCCTTTTGCACAATCTGAAATGGTGTTTTCTTTTATGGAAGGTATTGATCCTTATTATCAGGGATTTATGGAAAATAAATTAGTAGAAATATTTACAAGCTATTCATCCAATATTTTAGAGGTAATTAAAAATAATTTTAAACAAAATGAATTGAATAAAAATAAAGTTGAAAAAAAATTTAAACAGATTAACTTTGATATAATAAAAAAGTTTGTTCAAATATTAGCAAACTATCGAAGAGAATCATATATTGATCCAATTATTAATATAGTATCAACATTACCTAAATCAGAATTAGCAGCAATGGCTGAATCATTGGTGAATTTAACTTCTTTTAAAAGAAAAATTTCATCTGATGCTGAAACAGTAGGTGGGCCAATTGATGTTGCAGTTATATCAAAGGGTGATGGTTTTATTTGGATAAAAAGGAAACATTATTTTAAGCCTGAATTAAATTATAATTTTTTCCAAAATTATTTTATGGAGAATAATAATGAAAAACAAATCAAACAAGATAAAATTTAAATCTATATCTGAAATTGAAAAAAGATATTTTCCTGATTATTTAAAGGCAAAAGAAAATAAAGAAAATCCTATAAATTATGTGCCAAATATTAATTTAAAAACTGAAATAAATAATATTATAAAAAAAAACTTAAAATAATGAATATAAATTAATTCCTCTTTTTTTACTTCACAATGAAATTATTTTTTAAAAACATCCCTTATATCATTTAAAAAAACAAGAGGTGATTTATTTATAAATATTTTTTAAGAAAAAAAGTATCTATAATTCCTAATGCTTAGGCTAATAATACTCCCTGCTACAGGAATTAAGCTGGTTAATGATGTTATTAAAAATTGTATTATTTTTGACAGCATTGAATTAATATTATTAACTTGTTTTAATAATTTACAATATTCAGTAGTAATTGATATAGATTCATTATAAATAATAAAAAGGTTTCGGTTCTTGACATTTGACTCTTTTTCTATTTGTTAAATTTTTGTCAAATGTCAAGAACCGATACCTTTTTTAATATTTTTATGATTATGATATTTAAATTTTTTTTTGTAAAAGTTCTTATATATTTTTAAATCTTTTAAAATTTTACTGTCATTCCTATAACTTTTTTATTCAATTTATCTCTGAAATGTTCAGGTAAATGTCCTTCATTATCTGCTTGATTATCATAAATCATACAACGATAAGTGGAAGGAACTTTAAACAAGCTGTTTACCTTATTATTTGTAATATCTTTTTGCATAACAATTTGCTGTTTCATTGCCTTATATTCTTCTGATGGAATAAAATATTTACAATCAATCATTTTTTCAGGTGAACCTGTACAATATGGGTGACCAAAGATATCAATATATAAATATGGGCATCTTTCATTTGAATTTTTTTTCTTTTTCTTCTTTTTCATTTTATTCTCCTTTTTTAATGATAGCTGATAGATATAAAAATATCTGTAAATATTCATTTAACCTGTATTCGTATTTATGGTTCGGGTTATGCGACCAATGGAAGTGCATATGGTAAAACCCGAACTAGCGAAATGAGATTGTTTCGCTCCTTTCAGTCGCTCGCAATGACAATTCTCCCCATAAATAACACATTATATATATTATATACAAAAAAAAAGATGATTTATTTTAAAATATTTGTAATTTAAATGTAGAGAGAAATAAAAATAAAATAAAAACAAAAGGTTAAAACAGTGTCATATCACATGTCACGGTACCACACCTATAATAATATATTCTTAAATACCCATATTAGCTAAAGTACTGCTGATATCATTAATAACTTTTACAAGGTCAGGATGTGATACTTCCAATTCTCTTACAGATTCAGATAGACCCTGAAGAGATATTTTAAAAAGATGAGGATTCTTTTTTTTACGAGCAGCTTCATGTGTAGTGATATGAACAAAGCTAGTTATACTTTGTGCCTCTTCCTGATGGGATTTTCCAAGTTTTAAAATTTCTGTTTTAAATGAAGAAATTAAATTTAGCAGGTTTATTCTGGCTTTATTGTCCAAGGATTTACTTTTTTTAATATTTTTTTGTATTTTTTTTATTGTTTTTTTAGGCATTTATAATCTCCTTTTATTTCTTATTCATGTAATATTTAATAAATATATCTGTTAAGTCAAGATTTTTAAAAAAAATAATCTGTAAGTTACCACCTTTTATATAATCACAAAAGTAGGGGAGACTTAAGTCTCCCTACTTTATTGCTTAAAAAAAAGCTGGGAATTTACTGATTACAAAAAAAATTTAAAAAAATAATTGATATTTAAAAATAATACATCATATTTAATATT
>CBDVEP010000201.1:0-3366 GCA_965373035.1 uncultured bacterium | reverse complement strand
AAAATTAAAAATGTAAGCATAATTTTTTTCATGATTAGTTCCTCTTTGCAATATAATTTATAGTATTTTTATTCTTTGTTTTTAGAATACAATATAATATAAATTTTTTTTGTCAAGTTTAATTTGGTAAAAGAAAAATTTTAAGTCCTCTTGTAATGCGTCAGTCATTCCTGCGAATAGACTGTGTCCTCTTATATAAATCACTTGACTATAAAATTAATTTCATTTTATTAGTTTTTTGAATTTTTAAGGAAAAAACTTATCTCTTTATAGGAGAAATAATGGTTTTACAGGATATTATTAAAACATTACATCCTTTTGAAATAACAATTTTAAATTTTATTGAAAAAAAACCTTTCAGCATAAATGAATTATCTTTAAAAATAGACTTAAATGAAGCACAAATTCGAAGTGGAATCAACTGGCTTGAAGGTAAAAATTTAATTGAAAAAGATAAAGAGATTATTAAAAAAAAATATGTTATTACTGATAAAGGCTTGATAAGTACAGAAAAAGAATTAATTGAAATAGCTATTTATAAATATCTGGAAAACAATAAAAATGTAAAGCCTAATGATTTAATGAGCAGCTTAAACTATGAAAAACAGGATATTGGTTCAGCTTTTGGATATTTAAAAAAAAATAGGGAAATTAAACAAATAGATGGAAATCTAAAGATTTCAGATACTTTTAATAATGAATATTATAATCATTTAAACTCTTTACTTAATAAATTAAAAGAAAAAAAAGAGCTTATTGAAAACGAACTAAGTCCTGAAGAAATTAAAACTTTTAATACAGCATCAGATATTCAATTACATAAAAATTATTTTAAATTTAAAGAAAGCACTCATTACACCTATAAAATATCTGATAAAGGAATAAAGATAAAAGAAATACTTATTAAAGAAAATCTTACAGGTGATGAAATATCCCAGATAACTCCTGAAATGTTAAAAGATAAAAAGTGGAAAAATAAAAAATTTCGGGAATATAATATTAACCTGCCCTCTCCTCATATTTTAATAGGAAGGAAGCATCCTTATAGAGAGTTTTTAGATTTTTTAAAATATAAATTCGTCAGTCTGGGGTTTAAAGAAATGAAGGGCTCTTTAATTGAAACAGAGTTCTGGAATATGGATGCTCTTTTTATGCCTCAGACTCATCCTGCCAGGGATATTCATGATGTTTATTTTGTAAAAAATCCGCAATATGCAAAAACAATAAAAGAACCTTATTTTACAAATGTTGCAAAAACCCATGAAACAGGTGGAAAGACTAAATCAAAAGGCTGGGGTTATCATTTTAATAAAGAAAAAGCTAAACAATTAATATTAAGAAGTCAGGGAACTGTTTTATCTGCAAGGCAATTAGCCACAGAACCTGAAATTCCTGGAAAATATTTTGCCATTGCCAGATGTTTCCGCTATGATAAGGTTGATGCAACACATCTTGCAGATTTTTTTCAGGTAGAAGGAATTATTTTAAGTAAACAAGCTGATTTTCCTACACTTCTTGGGCTTTTAAATATCTTTGCCAGAGAAATAGCTATGGCAAAAGATATAAAATTTGTTCCGGCTTATTTTCCTTTTACAGAACCATCAGTGGAGATTCATATAAAACATCCTAAATTAGGCTGGTATGAATTAGGTGGAGCCGGTATTTTCAGACCGGAAGTAACCATACCACTTGGTATTGAGACTCCGGTTATTGCATGGGGTTTGGGAGTGGATCGCATGGCAATGATGGCACTGGGATTTAATGATATCCGTGACTTATTCAGCCGTGATTTAGATTTAATAAGAGATACAAGGATGGTATTATAGTATGCCAAAAATAGAAATAAAAAAACAAGATTTATACTCTTTACTTGAAAAAAAATTAAATGATGAGGAACTGGAAAAAGTACTGGAAAGTGCCAAAGCTGAACTGGATGAAATTTCAACTGACATGTATAAAATTGAATTAAATGATACTAATCGACCGGATTTCTGGACATGTGCAGGAATTGCCAGGCAGATTAATTTATATTTAAAATTAAAAAATTATAAATATAATTTTTATAATGCAAAAAGTGATTATAAAATTATAGTAGATAAAAATGTCAAGGAAATAAGACCTTATATTATTGGTTTTGGTGTAAAAAATATAAAAATTACTGAAAATCTATTATTTGAACTTATTCAAAATCAGGAAAAATTTGCCATTAATTTTGGAAGTAAAAGAAAAGATATTGCTATAGGAATATATAAGCTCAATCATATTAAATTTCCAATTTATTATAAAGCAGTTAAGCCTGATTTAAAAAAATTTATTCCATTAGGTGAAGAGAAAGAATTATATTTAAACGAGATATTGGATAAGTATCCTAAAGGTGTTGAATTTGGACATATCATTAAAAATTATAAAGAATATCCTTTAATTCTTGACTCAAATGAAAATGTTCTTTCTATGCCTCCAATAATCAATAGTAAATATATTGGTGAAGTAGAAATTGGAGATACCGAAATATTTGTTGAATTAACAGGCTTTAATTTAACCAATTTACTGTTAGTTGCGAATATTATCGCAAGTGACCTTTCGGATATCAAAGCAGAAATTATTCCTATTGAAATTAATTATCCTTTTGATACAGATTATAACAAAAAGTTTATTGTTCCTTATGATTTAAAAAACACAATGCAGATAAATATTAAAGAATTTGATAGATTAATTGGATTTGAGCCTGAAAAAGAAGAAATAAAAGATAACCTTGAAAAAATGGGATATTATAATATTAAAATAGATAAAAATCATATATCAATGGATATACCTAATTATAGAAATGATATTTTGCATTTAGTTGACATTGTAGAAGATTATGTTATTGGAAAAGGATATAATAATTTTAATATAAAATTACCTTGTGATTTTACTGTTGGCTCTTTATCAAAAGAGGAATTATTTTCAGATAAACTCAGAAACTGTGCTGTTGGCATGGATTTTCAGGAAGTTATATCTAATATTTTAACTTCAGAAAAAAATATATATTATAAAATGAATAATAATAGTAATGATGTATTAGAAATTTCTAATCCAATGACAGAATCATACAATGTACTTAGAAATAGTATTATTCCCAGTCTTTTAGAAATAGAATCTATAAGTGCTAAAGCGGATTATCCTCATAAAATTTTTGAAATAGGTGAAGTTGCAGTTAAAGATAATAAAAATAATTGTGGATATAAGACAATAAATAAAATAAGCTTATTAAATGCTCATCCTAAATCAAATTTTTCAGAAATGAGAAGTTATATTGATAATATTTTATATTATGCAGGAATAGATACTTTTTCCTTAAAACCTGCGGATTATTCATTTCTTTTA
>CBDVEP010000200.1:0-3401 GCA_965373035.1 uncultured bacterium | reverse complement strand
TAATCATCTGGATTTATTTTAATTACTTTTTCATAACATTCTATGGCTTTTTTATAATTCTTCAAGTCTGCATAACTATTTCCCATGTTATTAAAAGATAAATAATAATCCTGCTTTATTTTAATTGCTTTTTCATAACTTTCTATGGCTTTTTTATAATTCTTCAAGTTTGCATAACTAATTCCCATGTTATAAAAGGCTAAATAATCATCTGAATTAATTTTAATTACTTTTTCACAACATTCTATAGCTTTTTTATAATTTTCTGTTTCAAAATATACATTCCCTAAATAAAAATATGCATGCTCTAACTGTATCTTTTTTTTAATTAACTCATTGGCTTTTCCAATTGCTTTTTTCCAATTCCCTGTTTCTATTAATTTATTAAAATCCTTAATTATGTCTTCCTCTTGTTCTGATATATCTTCTGATGTTAATATTGGTAAGCGTCCAAAATAAAATTTATCTTGTATTAGTTCTAATGCTTTAAAAAAAACAGGTTTAAATGATTCATCATAATATTCACATTTTTGTTCTAATTCTTTTTTATTAAATAATATAACTGCTAATTCAGCCATCCATTTTACATTTTCATCTGCTGTAATAGACTGTCGTATTTGATACCAGATACGATAAAAATAATCTGAAATTGTATAGAAAGTTTCACTTTCTTTTATTTCTTTATTATATTTTTTCATCTCCACAATTCTCACCTTTTCTTCAGCTAAAAGGCGTTTCAGATTTTCACTTATTATATTGACAGGTTCATTTAGATATTCAGCTATTTCTGAGGGTGTTTGTGCTGGGGCATTTTCACATAAAGTATGTATAATCATCTGTTTTGCATTGCTTAATTTTTCTGTTTCTGTTTTAAAAAATGGAGTTAATTCTGTTAATTTTTTTAAAATATCCTCTGTAAATAGCTCTTCATTTTCAGATAACAAATCAAATAAAAATAAAACTAATCTTGGATTTCCGCCTGTTAATATTCTAAAAACCTCTATTTCTCCTTTATATTTATTTATTTTAGTTAAAATTTCATTATTGTTAATATTATTTATTGTAGATAGATTTACTAATAATTCAATAACTTCAGCTTGATCAAGTCCTGTTAATCGTCTATGTCTAAAAAAATTATAAAAAGGCTCCTTATTTCTTATTAATCCGGAAAAAGTAGTTAATGCAGTACCAATTATTAAAAGTGTATCAGGATATTTTTGGAGAAATGCACGTAATTTTTTTAATTCATTAGTTTTTAATTTCTCTCCAAATAAATTTTGTAAATTTTCAAGTAAAAAAATAATTTTTTTATCAATTAATTTACTAAGCTCTTTTAATAGTAAAAACAAATTATTTTCAATCTGGGCACGCTGTTCTATTTGAACTTTTTTAATACCTGTAAACCGCTGCTTGCATATTTCATTAAATTTATTGTTGAGTTTTCCAATTTTTTTATTTACAATGTCTATGTAATCTTTTTGGTATTTGATTAATTCTTTAAAAGTTCTTTCCAGTACATCTTTTAAAAAATGATAAAGAGTTCCAGCGTTAAAAAGTTCCTCTGGGAAAATAAGCGGCAAATAATGTCTATTTAAAATTTTATCAGATATAATACTATTATAAAGCATTTTTATAAAATGCGATTTCCCAATACCACGCTTACCAGTAATAATAATACATTGATTAGTTAATTTTTTATCTTTTGGTTTTAGATCATCTAAAATATCTTCTAAATATTTTTTACCATTAATAAATGTAGCTTTTAAATCCTTGTCTTTTGTTTGATGTGGATCATATTTAAACATATTTTTCCCTCTCCTATTTTTCAAAAAAATAATTTTTATTCCAGTAATCAGCAAGCAGTGTTGAAACAAAGTTATAATTACTATTTGATTTAATTAAATAACCTTCATCACATAGTCTTTTCAAGAGTTTATGTAATCCTGATTTATCAGATAATATGTTAGCAGTTAAAGCAAATAAATCATCAAAATCCATTTGATTTTTTGATAAATTTGCTAATATTTTCTTTGTTACTAATATATCCACATTAGTAAAATGTTTTTCTGTTTTTTCTATTCTATTGTGAAAATCATTAAAAGAAGGTTCATTGATGTTTATTATCTTGTTGTATATAATTTTAATTTCCTGAATATTAATTATAGTTTTATTATCTTCATAGTTTTGATAAATTCCATCAGCTAAAACCTGAATAAAATAATGAATTCCACCTTTAAGTTTTGAAATACAAAATTTAAAAGCCTCTCCATCTAATTTTATCTTATGGCTTTTTAAAAGCGAAACAAAAAAATATATACTTTCTTCTTGAGATAATGGATTCAGATTGATTTGTTCTATATCATTAATCAAATCTTCAATTTTATTTATTTCAATTATTGAATTTATATTTATAGAACTTGAAAAAATCATTTTGACTTTTAATTCCTGACGTAAAACTCTCAGCCATTTTAAAAAATACTTAGCTTCCTCAATCCCTGCTTCTTTATCCTTATTTGTTTCCAAATCTATGATAAAATCTGCAATTTCATCTAAAAAAATAATAATTTTATTTTCTGGAAAAAATTTAATAGTTCTATTTAAAGAATTAAGGAGACTAAAGCTATCTTTTGATTTAATTTTACCAAGCTTTACTCCAACTTTAAATAAATTAATTTCTTTTACAAATTCTGTCGTTTTATTTATTATATCAACAGAGTTATTATTTAATTTTAATTTTGAACTACCGGGAACATTCAATTTGTATATTTCTTTAAGAAATCTACTATAAAACTCTTTTATTGAACTAACCCCTTGTAATTGCAAATAAATAAATTTAAAATATTTTTTATTCTTTCGTCTAAATTCTTTTACAAAACTTGATTTTCCCAATCTTCGCGGACCAGGGATTATAATACTTGTGCCTTTTTTAGATATTTTTTCTTTTAAAATTTTAAGTTCCTTTTTTCTGCCAAAAAAATCCTTACCCTCTACTTCAGCGCCTGTGTGTATTTTTATTGGTTTTACTTTATCATAATAATCATTAAAAGTCAGCATAATAAACACCTCTTTTTTTTAAAATTCTTATATATAATATAATACCCTTTTTTTATTTGTCAACATATTTGTTTATATAACATTATTGTTTAGTAAACAAATAGTTATATAAACCTATTAAATTAGTTTTAGGTGAGCTTGTTTGATTTAAAGACAGCAATACATAGACGTTGATTCACACATTTAAAATATAGAATGCGTAAAGTGTTAGATCATATATACATTGCATCTCATTCTAACATATTACAATAAGTAATTTAAAAGATCTTGCTTAAATATCTATAGCACTCATTTTGTAATATTTTAGATTTTCTAAAATTGTAGTGTAGGAGTTAAGACTTTAGTCT
>CBDVEP010000199.1:0-3409 GCA_965373035.1 uncultured bacterium | reverse complement strand
ATATTAAACAAAATACTTTATTTATTGATATATTATTAAGATATGGATTTGGTAACCCTTGTTCATTTAATAATGCTTATATAGGTTTAGGTGGAAAAATAGATGATATTGGAGATGTATACTAAACCGCCTTCCTTTTTCAATTGTTTTTTGTTTTCATAATATCGGGCCTTTAGATGATATGTTAAAGTGTCATGCTTTTTCAAAAGTGTATATTAACAATAAATACACTATACGGATGAAAAGCATGATAAAAGATTATGATGTTTATATTGGCATTGATGTCGATAAGAAAAGTTACTCTTGGGAACATCGATTTACTATATAATGTTGTTCCCATACAGGGCATTAATACCTTGAAAAACCACATTTAAATAAAAAATAAGAGGTTTTTCAAGATGCCCTCTTTTTCAGTATATACAAATGTTGGTACTGCTACTAATATAACTTTATATCCGTTGCTTAGCGGTACTTTATATTATGTAAGATTATATGCTTATGATGATTTAAATAATGTAACAAATTCTACATGGTACAGCAATTCCACATTAAATGCTTTGCCTACTTTAACATCGCCGAATGTAACCGCACCAAAAGTTGATGGGCTTAATGTAAAAGGAAAGTCTTCTGATACATTTATATTTCAAATCACATATTCTGATGTAGAAGGTAATGAACCAGGATTGGCTACAACTATTACAAATGCAGTTTCTCTGCAGATATATACCAATGATTCTTCGCCTGCTTATGCAGCAAGAGTAGTTTATACAAATGGCGGAACAATAAATTATACCAATGGTTATATATTCACTTTTACTGCAGCTGCAACAGAACAGCTTGAGTTTCAGACATCACCAACAACTAAAATAACTAATTCACTTGCAAATATATGTGCATCATGGGCACAAGTATCATATCACTGGGAAGCAAATGCAGTTAAAGGAAATACTAATTATGTTGAATATCCAACAAATAAACCATATCCTACAATAACAATTGATGATACACCGCCTGCCGGTGTTACTGTAACAGAAAATAATATCACTGTGGATTCTACAAAAATTATCTGGACTGCAAGCTCATCATCGGATCTTGCTCTGAGTCCATACACACTTGAATGGGGCACTTCAATTACTTATGGAAGTTCATCATCTGCATTATCGCAAACTACTAAATTTTATAATATTACCGGGTTAGAACAAAACACAAAATATTATTACAAATTAACCATTAGTGATGATGTAGGAAATACAGTAGAAGAAACAGGTGATTTTACTACTATAGAAGTTCCTGGTGCATGTGTAACTGAGGCTTATGCTTATCCATCAATTGCAGATAAAGGCGAATCAATCCAGTTTACTTATGCGAAAGTAGGAACAGAGATTAAAATTTACAATATAACAGGAGCTTTAATCGAAACTGTAAATGCAAATTCATTTAATATTGGGGAATGGATACCGAAATCTGATATAGCAGCAGGAATTTACTTTGCGGTTTATGAAAATAAAGCTGGTGAGAAGAAAGAAATAAAATTTGTATATGGAGTAAAAAAATAAATCATTAAATTTTAAAATTGTATTTATTGTTTTTAGGAGGTATAGTTTATGTTAAAAAAATCAGTAATAAGTGTATTAAGTTTAATAATAATAACAGGTTATACTTATGCAGGGACAAAAGGTTCAGCATCAGTTTCGTTTTTAAAAATCAGCCCTGATGCACGCGGAACTGCAATGGGTGAATCTTTAACTGCTTTATCAGATGATGTCAATGCTGTTCACTGGAATCCTGCTGGATTGGGTTTTGCATCTGGTATTCAGGCATCTTTAACTCATATAGTATGGATTTTTGATACAAGTTATGACTATGCGGCAGGTTCTTATGAAATTAAAAGTATTGGGACATTTGGTTTAAGTGCAAAAATAATGACACTCCCTGAGATAGAATATAGAGAATCAATTACAGGACCTATAATGGGAAAAGTTGGAAATGGGGATTTATCAATTGGCTTATCTTATGGAAAGGATTTAAATAGTATATTACCATTAAGTGTAGGATTAACAGTAAAATATATTTCTTCTAAATGTGCTGATGTTAGTGGTTCTGGAATTGGATGTGATATGGGTGGAATTTTTACTGTAAATAAATCAATTAAAGCTGGATTTTCTTTACAAAATATTGGCACTAAAATTAAATATAATGAGCATGAATATTCATTACCAATGGTAATAAAAATAGGTGGAGCATATATAATAAAAATGACAAAGCCTGTTTTTGGTTATTTAGAACAGATAAATACAGCTATAAGCTTGGATATTCCAAACGATAATGATTTTGAAGCGCATATTGGTACTGAAGGTATATTAAAAAACTTTGCTTCTAATATGAGTGCTGCTGTTAGATTAGGTGTAAGCTATCCAAGAGAAAATGGTTTTATTTCTTATCTGAATTTTGGAGCTGGTATTATGTGGAAGATAATACAGCTTGATTATGCATTTGGTAATATGGGGGATGATGCAGGTAATACACATAGAATATCATTAGGTGCTAAGTTTTAATACTATATTAGATACATGGTCTTTACTTTTTATTTTTCTATAATACATCACCCGAATCATAAATAGACGTTCGAGCCTCAGAAACTCGAACCAGCAACACCCGTGTAATAAAAGGTCTCTGTCATTTTTCTTCCCACAAATTTTTTTTAATTCAACAGGATAAAAATATTTTAACATTTTTTTTCTGATTTATTAGGTCATTCCCGATTATCAACAACACAGATTTATACCAGTGTTGTAAAGAAGGATTTAATCAAGGCTTATAATGAGACTCATCCCTGTGCAAAGAGGACTGATTTTATTCCGTTTCAGGGGAATGGTAAATTGTATAAATATTAATTTTTTTCAAATTTATTACATTTTATTTTGTACCCAAGGGCATCTCAGTTATAAATAAAGAAAGAAAAGTAATAAAAGGAATTGACAATATTTCTAAATAATGTACTTTAAGATTAGAGGATTAAAATTATGTCAACAATATTAAAATATATTCAAACAAAAATAGACAAATCAAAAAAAGTTACTTTGCATTTACCTGATGTCCCCACAGGAGAAGTTGAAATAGTAGTTATCAGAAAAAAAGAGGATAAACAAAAAAAGGAATTGTTATCTTTAATTCCTAAACATCATAATGGAAAAGTATTAAGCTCATTAAGAAGAGAAGATATTTATATTAATGAAAGGTAAAATATTTATTGATACAAATATATTAGTCCGTTTAACCAATGAAGATGATCCTGTACATTCAAAAGTAGAACAAACATTCTTTGAATTAGAAAAAGAAAATGAAATCTGGATTTCCCTCTGGGCGGGCGTGCTTTTTAGCTTGAGGTGTCATCACATTTCTGCACTGA
>CBDVEP010000198.1:0-3529 GCA_965373035.1 uncultured bacterium | reverse complement strand
GAGGGTCTGACCCCACTGAAGTAATTTTAAATCATCTAACAGTCTGGCTTTTCGGCTCTTTACTTTTTCCTTTGCTTCTTTTTTAGCTTTTTCCATGAAATTCTTATTACTCAGCTTCTTGTCTATACCCTTCATTTCACTTTGCAATTGCTCTATCATTTTGCTAAGCCGTCTCTTTTCCTTTTCCAAATCAACCAGCCCTTTTAAAGGAATGAAAATCTCTATATTATCAGTAACATTCACACCCACTTCTTTAAGTTCAACAGGTTTTTTACTTAATTCTATACTTTCTGTATTAGTTAAAAACTTTATATAATGTTCTGTCTTTTTAATTAAATCAGTCTTTGTTTTATCTTTTGTGGAAAGTATAAGTTTTATCATCTGCTTTGGATTGATATTCATTAATGACCTTATGTTTCTAATGCCGGCAACAAGCCGCTTAAACACATCTATTTTATCCTCTATCTCATTGTTTATAAAACAATGCTGCATTTCAGGCCACTTTGAAATCATAATACTATCTGCATCTTTATAAGGCAGACTTTGATAAAGTTCCTCAGTAATGAACGGCATAACCGGATGAAATATTTTTAAAGCATTCCTTAATATATACAATAAAACTGATAAAGTTTTTTCTTTACATTTCTTATCACTTTTATACAATCCTACTTTTGACATCTCCAGGTACCAGTCACAGTACTGGTGCCAGAAAAAATCATTAAAAATAAGAGCATATTCCTGCAGCTTGTAATTCTTTATTGATGTATCAATTTTTGTAATTGTATTATGAAATTTGGAAATAATCCATTTATCAGCCATGTCAAGTTCTAATTTTCCAATGTCATTTTCTATTTTTTCATCTTTATAATTCATAAGAATATATCTTGATGCATTATAAATTTTATTTACAAAATGTTTGCCTATCTTAAACTTATCCATAGAGAGAAGCAAATTCTGCCCAGCAGGTGTAATAGCAATCATTGTATAACGCAGGGAATCAGCTCCATAAATTTTTACAACATCAAGAGGGTCAATTCCATTTCCAAGTGACTTACTCATTTTTCTGCCATGCGTATCAAGTACAACCCCATGGATATGAACATCCTTGAATGGGATTTTTTTCATGAATTCCATTCCAGCCATAATCATACGGGCAACCCAGAAAAAAATAATCCCCGGGTCTGTTACCAGAACATCTGTTGGGTAAAAATACTCAATATCCTGATTTTCTCCAGGCCATCCTAAAGTTGAAAAAGGCCAAAGCCATGAGGAAAACCATGTATCAAGAACATCATTATCCTGCTTTAAATTTTTACTCTTACACTTTGTACATTCTACAGGTGTTTCCATAGTAACAATCTCTTCCCTGCAATCCTGACAATACCATACTGGTATCCTGTGCCCCCACCATATCTGCCTGGATATACACCAGTCCCTGATATTGTTCATCCAGTTTAAATATACCTTTTTCCATCTGTCAGGATAAAAAGTAATCTCCCCTGTCTGAACTGCTTTTATAGCTGGCAGAGCCAGAGGTTTCATCTTTACAAACCACTGTGTGGATTGATAAGGTTCAATCACATCATCACACCTGTAGCAATGACCTACTGAATGAGTATAATCTTCTATTTTATCCATTAGTCCCTGTTTTTCCAGATCTTCAATAACTTTTTTCCTGCATTCATATCTATCCAGATTCAGGTAAGGTTCTGGAACATTATTATTCATAATACCCTTTTCAGTCATAATATTTATAAACTCAAGGTCATGTCTTTTCCCCATTTCAAAATCATTCGGGTCATGAGAAGGTGTGACTTTCACAACACCTGTTCCAAATTCCTTATCAACTATCGCATCAGCAATAACCGGTATCTCACGGTTAACCAATGGAAGAATTATACTTTTTCCTATTAATTTTTTATAACGCCTGTCTTTTGGATTAACCGCCACACCAGTATCACCAAGCATTGTCTCAGGTCTTGTAGTTGCAACTACAATAAACTTGTCTGAATCTTTAATGGGATATTTTAAATAATATAATTTATCCTGATGCTCCCTGTATTCTACCTCATCATCTGACAGGGCTGTTGTACATCTGGGGCACCAGTTAACAATATAATTCCCTCGGTAAATAAGACCCTTATTATATAATTGGACAAAAACTTCTTTAACAGCACGGGACAGCCCTTCATCCATGGTGAATCGTGTTCTTGACCAGTCACATGAAGAACCAATCTTCTTTAACTGTTCAATAATAGTATTCCCATTTTTTTCTTTCCATGCCCATACTTTCTTTAAAAACTCTTCTCTGCCGATTTCATCTCTTGTCTTTCCAGTTTCTTTTAACAGGCTTTTCTCAACAATAGTCTGTGTTGCAATACCTGCATGGTCAGTCCCGGGAACCCAGCAGGCTTGATATCCTGCCATTCGCTTGTATCGTATAAGAATATCCTGAATTGTATTATTTAAACCATGCCCCATGTGAAGAACACCTGTTACATTAGGGGGAGGAATAACAATTGTATATGGAGTACTGTCTTTATTAACCTGTGCTTTAAAATAGTCCTGTTTTAACCAGAACTCATACCATTTTTTTTCGATTTCCTGAGGGTTATATTCTTTTTTATCTGTCATAAATTTTCTCTTTTTTAAATAGTAATGTGAAAAAAAATAATAATGAAATTCAGTTAAAAGTCAAGTTTAAAAAATTTATTGGGGGTTTTTATTTATTTTTTTCTTGAAAACATATTTTCATTATATATCTTATTTACAATAATATTTTAAAAGGGGAATTTTTATGGCAAGTAATAATATAAGAGAGCTAATTCATGCTTTGCGTAATCCTTTAACTGCTATTTTATCCAATCTTGAACTGTTAACTGAAGATATGACTGAACTGGATGATGAAACTAAAGAAATGCTTGGTGAAATAAAATTTAATTCTAAATATCTTAATACATTAATGAAGAATGCCGGTGATGTTGAAAAAATAAAATCTTTAATAGACATTTCAGTGTTGGAAGTTAATATTAATGATATCCTTATAGGAATCATCAACCAATTAAAAATTATTAATCCTGAAATTAACAATCATATCACTATTGAATGTGACAATAAAATCACTTTTCTCTTTGAAGCGGACATGATTATGAGATTCTTTTTTGTTATTATATATGAATTACTAAAATTCACAAGCCCGCAAAAAAAATTATTCATACAAATAAAAAAAATAAATTCAGCACTTGAAATACAATTAAGCTTTTCTAAAAATAACGAAAAAGGAATATTAACTCCTGAAAAAATAATTAAGGAACTATTTATCCAGCCTGAGCAGAAACACAATAAACTTCTTTTTAATTATTTTCAAAAAGTGCTGTTTCTTTTTAAAGGAACAATTAAAATTAATAAGGAAAAAAATATTCCTGTTTTGTTTATATCTTTTACAGAAAAATAGGGTACGTCCCCAATTTCTTGTGTAATAATTCAGATTTTCTAAAAAAAATAATATATACAAATTATGGTGCAATTT
>CBDVEP010000197.1:0-3544 GCA_965373035.1 uncultured bacterium | reverse complement strand
TTTGACATTTAAGTTTTAATAATAAATAATTTTTATTAAAATATTTAACAAATGTCAAATGTTGAGACCTGACCCCTTTAAACTAAAAAAGGAAGCCTTGTTTAATATAGGGGGAATATTAAACAAGGCTTTTAGAAGCTTCAATTAAAGAATTAAATTGAAGTGAGGGACTTAAGATATAAAAGGGGGCTATTAGATAATACCAATTTAATTTTATTACATATTTCCATTTTTTATTAACCTTATTAACAATTTTTTAATTTATCTGAATGATCAAAAGAATCCTTAATATACCTTGAGGTAAACCAGAGTATATCTTCTTTCCATTTACAATCTTCACATACTAAACTATAAGGATGAATTAAAGATTCAAATTTAGCCTTCACCTCATTAATCTCCTTATTACAATATACACATTTACTCACGACTTCGCACCAGCCTGTAATCCAAATAATAAAAAAGTAACTGACCAATTTTCCTTTTTTTAACATAAATAGGGACTGTTAATTTCCCCGCCAACCTATCATTCTTTATAAAATTTGCTTCACTGATTTGAAGACCAGTTGATGAATAATCAATTACCTCATTTTTATCTTTTTCTTTTATCTTTTCAATGATTTCCTGTAAATCATCTTTTACATAATGAAATGTATCCTTACTAACAGGAACATAAATATGGATATTAGTATAATACTTATTCTTAATACTGACAACCAAAGTCGTAATATCAGAATGAAAAATCCCTTCAAATTTATAAATAACCTCTAAAAGATTGATCTTCCCTTCAACATTTTTAGAATATTTAAATACTTCATAAACTAAATTTATATTATCAACTAATTTTTTATATTCCAGATAATTATCATTATCAACTTTTATCTTGGTAAATTTTTCGATTTTTTTTAAATCATCAATATCTAATATATATTTCTTTAGATTATCAATAATATGGTTATCACTTTTGTTTTTTAATAACTCTAATTCTTCCATTTCCTAATCCTCTTTCCAAATATATATAAATTAATAATAAAGTCAATATTTTTTTTATTCAAATGTATTTAAGGCTTCCTCTTCAGAATCATAAATATCAAACATATCAATGAGTTCAACAATTTTAAATATTTTTATGGCTGTCTCATTTAATTTAATAAGTTTTAATTGTCCCCCTACTTCTTTTAATTTTCTTGAAATTGCTATAAAAATCCTCAAGCCACTGCTGCTTAAGTACTCTATATCATTTAAACTAATAATCATTTTTTTCTTCCCCTGACCAATTAACCTGTTAATCTCAACTTCAACTTCCGAGGAATAATGTACATCCAAACGACCTTTAAGATAAATAATAATAACCCCTTTATCATCAATATTTTTTATTTCAAAACCCATAAATGCCTCCTCTTATGGTTTATTGGTTAATTAGTTAATTTGTCGCTGTGCTAAATCAAATATTTCACCATCTTTACTTCATTCTTTTCTCGGCAATTCCCTTTAAAATAAAAAGTCACTTCATCCATAAACTTCTTCATTAAAAATAGCCCTAATCCTCCTGGTGTCAGTTTATCCATATCCTTTGAAAATGTAGGTGATGGAATTTTCTTTGGTTCAAATGCCGGGCCCTTATCAAAAATACTTACAATTATCTTATCTAAAGTAACTTTTAATAAAACTTTAATATATTTGCCTTTCTGACCTTTATAAGAGTGTTCTATTATATTAGTAACAGCTTCATCAATAGCCACTAATATTTCTTCAATTATTCTATATTTTATTTTTTTTTCTTTTAAAATTTTTTCAATAAAATCAGCAACAACTTCCAGGCTTTTAGTATCTGATTCTAATTCCATTTCAAATAAATTTTTCATTTTTTATTTAAATTTTAGCACCATCATGGTAATATCATCAAATTGCGGCATACCTTTAGAAAAGTCATTAACAGCTTCTATTGTCTTATTAACAAGTTCTTTAGCTGACAAGTTCTTATTCTTTATAAGAACTTTTTTTAATCTTTCCATACCGAATTCATCCCCGTTTTTTGAAAAAGCTTCTGTTACGCCATCTGTATATAAAATTAAAATATCCCCTTTTTCATATTTACATTCTGCTTCTTTATATTTACTTTCAGATGATATTCCAAGTGGTATTCCTTTAACATTTAAATGTTTGAAAGTATTATCTGCATTTTTAAAAAATAACTGATCATTATGTCCTGCATTGCCAAAAACAATTTTTCTGGCATCCATATGAATAACAAAATAAAATAGCGTAACAAACATACCTGCTTTAGAATCTTTAAAAATGTATTTATTCGATTCCTCTAACACACGTGATGGAGATATAAGGTTATAAGCTTCAACCCTTGTAATACTCCTTGAAAAAGCCATAAACATGCTGGCAGGAAGACTTTTACCGGAAACATCTGCAATAAGAAAACTGTGAGTTTTTTCATTTATATCCATATAATCATAAAAATCTCCACCTACTTCTTTTGCTGGAATATTAGTGCCAAAAACATCTAAATCCTGTATTTCTGGAAATTCTTTAGGCAAAACATGCTGTTGAATAGTCCGTGTTATTTCAAGCTCTTTTTCAATCCTTTGTTTCTCAACAAACTCATTATAATAAATAATATTTTCATAACTTTTACCAATCTGCTGACTCAATGCCACAAAAGTCAATAAATCCTGCTTGTCAAATAAAGACCCATCTCTTTTATCTGCAACATTTAATACACCAATAACTTCTCCCCTTATCTGAAATGGAACTGAAATAAATGAACCTATCTTATAACGTAATCGTTTATTCCTGCCAAATTTTTTATTTTTACTCATATCCTTAATCAACAATGCCTTTTTATTCCTGAAAACATAACCGGAAATTTTTTCATCCTGTTTAATAGTTATTGCATTAATTAAGTCCTCATCAATTCCCTCTGCTTTTTTTATTTTTAATGAACTATCTTTATCATCATAAAGCATAATAGAAATTTTATCCAGTTCAAAAACACTTTTTATAACTTCAACTGCAATATCAAACAAACGCTCAATATTTGTTTCATTAATTAACTTATGAGTCATCTCATACATAGCTTTTATTTCCTTATAGCTTCTGTCTAATCTTTGATTAACCATCTTTAAATTATGTATTAAATCTCTATTAAATATGGCAATACCAGCCTGGTCCGCTAAAGCCTGCAGGAAAT
The DNA here is from genome assembly GCA_965373035.1 of uncultured bacterium. GTDB lineage: Bacteria > Spirochaetota > JAHITG01 > JAHITG01 > JAHITG01 > CBDVEP01. Next base: position 345 of record CBDVEP010000197.1, on the reverse strand, counting down.
CAATATCATAATCATCAAATCCTTTTTTACCTATTGCATTTATAACCTCTATAACTCCTGTTATTTTATCTTTCACATGCATGGGTACAGCAATTAAATTTCTTGTGACAAGCTTAGTAATTCTATCTGCTTTTTTATAAACCCTGGGGTCATTAACAGCATCTTCTACATTAATAGGCTTATCTGTTTGTGCAACAAGACCTGCTATTCCTTTGCCTTTAGGGATTCTTACTTCTTTTAATTTTTCTCTTGCGACACCTTCTACAACATTAAAATATAATTCATCCGTCATCTCATCTATAAACATCAAAGAACTACCCTCAGCATTTAAAATGTTCCTGGATG
>CBDVEP010000196.1:0-3556 GCA_965373035.1 uncultured bacterium | reverse complement strand
AGTCAATGGCTATTGTAAATATTTGCTATTTACCATGAAATTTTGAGAGGATACTGAAATTGTGTTAGCAATCTCTGTTAATGTCTTATCTGAAACAGTTTGTCCAATAATTATCCCATCATTTCTGATCCCAAAATATAACTCACCATACTGGTGTTTATTTAAAATGGCAGAAATTGAGATAACAGCTTTTTTCAGCTCTGAAGTTGATTTTTTAAGTTCCAGGGTTTCTGTTTCCTTATATTTCATATCCCAACTCCATTATAATAAAACCACCGTATTTAATAAGAAAATATTGTCAGGTTCTGTATTGGAATTATTATATATTATATTTTATTCACATTGGTTGTCAATACAAAATTAATCTCTGCTCCACTAAACTTTCTTTCTTATTTTTATGTTGACATTATATAAAATTTTAATAAATTTCAAATTGCCTTAACAATTTTAAATTTTAGGAGATACCTTATGAATTATAAAATAAAACAAGGTAAATTAGATGCAAAAGATATAAAATGTGCTCTTGTTGCATCCAGGTTTAACAGCATTATCACCAATAAATTAATTGAGGGAGCTTTTGATACTCTTGTAAGGCATAATGCCTATGAGAAAAATATTGATATATTTAAAGTGCCAGGTTCTTTTGAAATACCAGTACTAGCTCTGAAATTAGCAAAATCTAAAAAATATGATGCTGTAATTTGCTTAAGCTCTATTATTAGAGGCGAAACACCTCATTTTGATTTTGTTGCCCAGGAAACTACAAAAGGGATTGCAGAAATTAATTTAAAAACAGAAATTCCTGTTTTATATGGAGTAATAACTGCTGATACAATGGAGCAGGCTATTGACCGCGCAGGTGGTAAGAGTGGAAATAAAGGCACAGATGCAGCTATGGCTGCTATAGAGATGGTTGATTTACTGAAACAAGTTTAAAACAAGAAAAAAAGTAGAGATTATTTAAAAAGCCACAGAGACACAGAGGCACAGAGTAAATTGAAAAAATATTTTTCAATTTTTATAAAATTTAGTAAAAAGTATTGATTTTTTAATTATAATATTTTCTCTGTGTCTCTGTGGTTTACTTTTTTTAACAGCATTTTGTAAGATATTTAAATATAACGAGGTATTTCATTGTGGTTGGTCGAAGATTTGGGAGAGTTACTGTTCTTTCAGCTTTATATCAAATAGATATTGGTGATTTTTCAAGAGAGAAAATATTAGAGCTTGATTGGGTTACAGAAAAGATTTCTGATGATTTAAAAGAGTTTATTGTTGATTTAATTAATGGTACAATAAATAACCTTGAAAAGATTGATGATTTAATAAAAAAGTACTCCAGTAATTGGTCTATTGATAGAATTTCACCTGTAGATAAATCAATCCTTAGATTTTCTATTTATTCCTTATTATACAGATCAGATATTCCTCCTAATGTTGTTATTGATGAAGCAGTTGAAATTTCAAAGTTATACAGTACTGAAAAATCATATCAATTTATAAATGGTATATTGGATGGCATTAAAAACAATGAAATTAAAAAAGAATAATTTTGAATTAATTAATCATAATTTTTTTAAAAAGTTTGTTCAATGGTTACAAAAATATTATCTGTATGTTTTATTTATTACCGGATCATTAATCATTATTTATCTTCTTACTACTCTTTTTGTGAATGTTGCCCAGAAGCAGAAAAAAAAAGAAGTAAAAAAATATATTATTATCTCATATAATAAAATTTTATATAAAAACAAGGAGATAAAAAACAAATCTCTCCTTCAGGCTCTTTCTGCTTATGAAACAGGGTATCTGGAAAAATCCAGGTTTTTATTTCAATCATCGCTTAAACAAAATTTAACCTTAATAGAAAAAAAATGTGCTTTTGTTAACCTTGCTAATATATTTGATGATTTTTCTCAATATGATCTGGCGGTTAAGTATTTAAATAAAGCATTACAGATTGATAATAAAGACGGGATTGTATATCATAATCTTGGTATTGTTTATAAACATAAGAAAGATTATAAAAAAGCTGTTGAGTCTTTATGTATGGCTGTGAAATATAATAAAAATTTTGTTAAAAGTTATCTTTCTCTTGCTTCATTGTATTTTTATTTAAAAGATTACAAGCATTCTTTTAAGTATTATAAATTAGCCGGTAATTTGAATCCATCAAATATGGAGATTAAATATAATATTGGTATCTGTTATTTTAAATTGGGCAAGGTTAATAAAGGTATGGAAGCTTTGGAGTCAATAATTAAATCAGAATATATTTCAGATGCCATTAAAAGTGAATCATCTAAAAGTTTGGGTGTTTACTTTGCATCAAAAGGGAATTATGAAAAAGCATTATTTTATTTAAAGAAAGCCAGTGAGATTAAAATAGATTATGATGTTTATTATAAACTTGGGACTTTATATAAAATTCAGGGTGAGTATGAGCAGGCTTTAAGTTATTATTCTATGGCTTATAAACTGAATAATAGAGATGAATTAACTATAAAAAATTTAGCAGAACTTTACTTTCGCTTTGGAGACCATAATAAAGCTTTATTATATTACAAGTATATTTTTGATAATTTTAAAGCGAAAACAGAGATACTATTAATGATAGGAGAGATATATTTTAAAAAAAATGATCCCTTTCAAGCTATTCAGTATTATAATAAAGCCTTAGAATATTCACCAACTCCTGATGAGGCAAAAATTGTCTATATTAATCTTGGGAATTTATATTTAAAACAAAAAGATTATACAGAAGCTCTAAGTTCATATAATAAGGCACTGGAAATAGACAGGCTGGATGTTAATATTTATTATAATATCAGCCTTATTTATATTGAAAACAATGATATTAAAAATGCATTGAAAAATTTAGATGAAGTAATTAAATTAAATCCAGGTAATATTAAATATTATTTATTAAAGTCCAGGTTGCTTTATCAATCAGGAAAAATAAAGTTATCCATTATTAATTATAATAAAATGATTGAAAAATTTCCCTCTGAAATAATGCCTTATTTTGAACTGAGTAATCTTTATTATAAGTTAAAAAATTATGATAAGGCAGAACATTATCTCTCTATTGCACTGGATTTAAAGTGCGGACATAACCTTTTATACAAGATTTATTTAAATCTGTCCATTATAAAAAATAAGAAAAAGCTTTTTAATGAAGCTTTTAAATATATCATCAAGGCTTATATGTTAAATAATAAAGATCCTTTGATTAATTATAATTACGGATTAATTTATTTTAATTCAAATCAATATAAAAAAGCCAGGGATTATTTTTATCAGGCAATTAGATTGCCTTCCCAGGATTATATTAAAGCAATGGCTTATTTAGGACTGGGCAATATTTATTTTAAAGAATTCAAATATGATTTAGCTCAATCTATGTATAAAAGGTCTTTGAGATTTAATCCTGATTTTACAGAAGCCCATTATAATTTAAAAGTTGTAAAAAATAAATGAATGAATTGGGGTCAGGTCTCAACATTTGACATTTGGAATATATATTCCAAATGTCAAATGTTGAGACCTGACCCCA
>CBDVEP010000195.1:0-3606 GCA_965373035.1 uncultured bacterium | reverse complement strand
ACTTTGGAGCACGATATTATGACCCAATGACTGGGAGGTTTATCAGCAAAGACCCAGTATTCTCCATATTTGAACCAGACAGAGCAAATCCATTTACCTATTGTGCAAATAATCCATATAAATATACCGACCCAAATGGTGAATTTTTCTGGATTGCAGTAGGTATTTTTGCACTTACTGGTGGAATTTCTGGAGGAATAATAGCTGAACAAGCAGGAGGGAACTTCTGGAGAGGCTTTGCTTTAGGTGCTTTAGCAGGTGCATCAATTCCATTATCAGCAGGTATTGGAGGTATAGGAGGTGTTGCAGGCACAGGCCTATCAATGTATAACTATGCAAATACAATGCAGCGGTGTCAGATGGGGAATATTACCACACAGGAAGTATGGATGTCTGTGCTTGGAGCAGCTACAAGTTTTGCCACAGGCGGATTATTAAAAGGTGTAGAAGGCTGGGGGGCACAAATAGTAACAAGAGCATTGTTAAGTACAGCTACTTCTACTTTAGTCAAAATAATTGTAGATCCAAATAATATTAATGGAAAAGAAATATTAAATAATTTTGGAATGAATTTAGCCTATTCAGCCGCAATGGTTGGATTAGATAGATTAAATACTAAGAAAAAAATAGATATAGAAGTCATACTTGATGAGGATAGAGATAATATAGGACGATTACGAGTTATTGATCAAGATGGAAATGAGCTTGCTGAATATGATGTACTAGGAAGAGGATCAGGACCACAACATGAAAATAGATTAGCAGAAAATGCTGATACTCCTTATGGAAATTATGATATGACAGAAACTGTTGATACAAGTGATTGGCCTGAACGCTCTTTTGGATCTCAAGATGCAGTTAGAATTGACCCTATAGGTGGGGAAGCATTGAATGCTGAAGGAGCAGATAGATCAGGGTTTTTAGTACATGGTGGCGCTCCTGAAACAAGAGCTAATATGCCATGGGGAAATACTTTAAGACCTACTCATGGATGTTTAAGATTATCAAATGCAGATATGTCTAATTTATTGGAAGTTGTTCAAGGATATGAATTAGGGACATTGACAATTCAACGTCCATAATAAGGTAGCAACTATGAAATTATTTTTTTTAATTATATTTTTAATTTTATTTACAGTTAATATTTCTTTTTCAGACAAAAAACATCCCAAAGTAATTACTAAAAAATTTTTAATTAAGACTTCAGATTATATTATTAAAAAAAAATATAAATATAAAATTATTAATCTCATAGATAATAATTCAAAAACTTCTTTTGTTTTTATTAATAAACAAAATATGTGGATAGAGATTGATTTTTTAAACAGAAAAAAATATATAAAGAAGGTTGGTATTATATCTGGCTATACAAAAAATAAAAATTTATTTTATAAAAACAATCGTATTAAATTATTAAGTATAAAATTAAACAATAGTATAAATGAATATAAAATTTATCTTAACGATACAACGGATATACAATTTTTTGATATTCAAAAGAGAATCTCTAAATTAAAATTTACTATAAAAGATGTTTTTAAAGGTAATAAATATAATGACACCTGTATTTCTGAAATACAAATTTTTGAAAATGAAGAAAAAGATTTATTAAATAATTTCAATTATTATATTGAATCAACTGGAGGAGAATATCCACAATATCAAATATGTAATTTATTAAAAAATAATATTTTTAATCCTGAAAAAGCTGGCTATTATGATGGGATCGTAAAAATAGTCCCATCTAAAAATTTTAATAAGTTTGCTTTTGAGACATCTGAAGTTGGAAATCAAGGGTTATTGATTTATGATTTAAATAAAAAGGAATACTATAGATTGTTAAAAAAATATTGGGTTCAAGAAGTAAAATGGTTAAATAATAAATTACTAAAAGCAACTATATATAATTTAAAAGAAAAACCAAAAAGAATAAAAGTTAACATTAAATAAAATAAAAAAAGTAAACTGGTTTTTAAAACTTCAATAACTTCAAAGACTTCTAATCTTATTTTTATAGGAACAAATTTGAATTGTCTATACTTGGTTGTATATACAGAACCCCACCTACCCGCCATGGCTGGAGTTTTATAGCATACTGTATCTAAATTAGAATATAAATTTTCAGAGTGTTTCTCGTCCCCCTCTACTCACATCCCTGTGGGTCTCGTCCCATCAGGACAGGGGAAGAAAAAACAGGACGTTTTTTCTTCCCCTGTCATCCCCCCTGCCTCTGCCGAAGTAATGTGGACTGGGCATTTTCTAAAAAAAGTAGAAAAAAAAATAAAAAAGAATAAAATTTAATTATAATGATTGGGACATATGTAAAAATTGGATTTGAGTTATTTATCAGTTAAAAAACATGAATTTTTAACTATTGGTCAAATGTGATATCTGAAATACTTCGGATATCATATCATTTTTGGATGATATAAAAAAGTTAAGCGAAATGGGCGGAATTAGAATATTTCTATGTTAACAGAAAAAATAATTACTGATTTAAAACGTATTAAATTTATAAAGTCTCCTCATATAGTTATCCTTGGTGCCGGTGCAAGTATTGCTACTTCATTACATAAAAGTTATGTAGGCAAAAAGCTTCCTGCAATGAAGGAGCTTCCTGATATATTAGAATTAAATCAAATACTTGAAAAAAATGAATTTAAAAAAGCAAAAATTGATTTTGAATCCTTTTATGATGATGTGGTTAAAAGTAAAAGAATAGATTTACAACAAGAATTACAAATTCGTACTGAAAAATATTTTAATTCTATTAAGATTCAAAATTCTGTTACTTTATATGATAAACTTGTCTTAAGCTTAAGACCAAAAGATACAATCTTTTCATTTAATTGGGACCCTCTATTACCTTATGCATATAGAAGAAACGGTTTTCTTAAAACTTTGCCGGCATTGAGGTTTCTTCATGGAAATGTTCTTTCTGGTGTATGTAAAAAACATAGCCGTATTGGATGGAATGATGGTAAATGTACAATTTGCAATAAAACTCTTAAAAAAACGTCTTTACTATTTCCTATAAAGAAAAAAAATTATGATTCTGATCCTATTATTTCAGAAGCTTGGAAACTATTAGATGACAAAATAAATAATGCTTATTTTATTACATTTTTTGGATATAGTGCTCCAAAATCAGATGTCATTGCAAGAAAACGTATTATTGAAAAGCTATCAACAAATAGTAGTTTACATATTATGGAACTCGAAATAATTGATCCAAATTATGATGAATTGTTAAAAACAAATTATTCAATATTACCACAAGAATTACATATATCAAAAATAAATAATTTTGATTATTGCTGGCTAATGTCATATCCAAAACTTAGTTGTGAAGCTTTATTCGAAGCAACAATGCAAAACAATCCAATTCAGCGTTATACACAAATTGAGACAGATGATTTGAAAGAACTTCAAGAATGGTCAAAAGAGCTTGATGATTTTATACCGAAGTAGAGAATAATAAAATTTAATAGCCGCAGTGGTATGTACTCGGGGATTTGCTTTTTTTATCCCAGAGTACATACCACTGCTCTGCTGATTAAACTGATGATTTTTTTAAATGTTTAAATATATATTAAGAAGCCTCTG
>CBDVEP010000194.1:0-3634 GCA_965373035.1 uncultured bacterium | reverse complement strand
AGATTATATTCTATAAGGATATCAACAAATTAGGATTTTTTAAAAATAAGATTAAATATAGATATAACTATGTTTTAGAGAAGGTTTTTTATGGTTAAATTATCACAGAGTCTGGAAGATTATTTAGAAGCTATTTTAATAATTAATCAAAAGAAAAAAGTTGTTCGTGTTAAGGATTTAATGAATTATTTTGATTATAAGGTTTCATCTGTTAACAATGCCCTGAATATCCTTGTTAATAAGGAATTAATTATTCATGAAAAATATGGTTATATAGAATTAACTGAAAAAGGTAAAAATACAGCAAATACAGTATATGATAAACATAAAAGTATAACAAAATTTTTTGTTAATATATTAGGAATAGATGATAAAATAGCATCAGAGGATGCCTGTTCTATTGAACACCATCTGCATAAAGAAACATTTGAAAAATGGTGCAAATTAATAGAATATATAGAAAATACAAAAATAGGTCAAGAATGTTTAATTGGGTTTAAAAAGACTTTAAAGTCAGATAAAAAATTTTGACACTATAATTATTTTTTAATTTTTAATTAATAATAAGCATCTTCATTATTTTTAAATATCCTTGTAAAATTATTTTGGGAATTTTTAAAATCAGGAGTATAAATGGAAGCAGTTAATAATTTAAAAATTCAATCATGGATTGATGATAGAATTAAAGAAGAGCAAATAAATAAATACTTAGATAATGGCAGGGATTTTATAAATGATGAGCAGATTCATGAGCAATTAAAAAAGAATTCTCAATCTGAAAAAAAACAAGTAAGAGATATCCTTGATAAATCTCTTTCTCTTGAGACATTAGACCCTGAAGAAACAGCAGCTTTATTAAATATTAAAGATAAGGAATTGTGGCAGGAGATGAATGAAACAGCATTAAAAATAAAACTTAAAGTTTATGATAATCGTATTGTAACTTTTGCACCATTATATATGAGTAATCTTTGTGTTAATAGCTGTCTTTACTGCGGTTTTAGAAAAGAAAATAAGATGATTAAAAGAAATCAGTTATCTGCCTTAGATGTGAAAAAGGAAGTAGAAGTTCTCTCAGGAAAGATTGGACATAAGAGATTAATTATTGTGTATGGGGAGAGTCCTGAAAGTGATATTGATTATATGGTTGAAACTATTAAAGCAATTTACAGTGTTAAAATAAAAACAAAGAAAGGGTTTGGAGAAATAAGGAGAGTAAATGTAAATGCATCTCCTCTTTCTATTGAGGATTTTAAAAAACTTGGTGAAGTAGGTATCGGCACCTATCAGGTGTTTCAGGAGACTTATCATCATGATACTTATACGAAAGTTCATCCTTCAGGTACTATCAAATGCAATTATCAATGGAGATTATACTGTATGCACAGGGCACTTGAGGCAGGTATAGATGATATGGGTATTGGTGTGCTTTTTGGGTTGTATGATTGGCGATTTGAAGTAATGGGATTATTATATCATTCACTGGAATTAGAAAAAAAATTCGGGATAGGCCCTCATACGATTTCCTTTCCCCGTCTTGAGCCTGCTTTTAATACGCCTTTTATTCAAAATACAGAATATACTGTAAGTGATGAGGATTTTAAGAAATTAATTACAGTGATAAGATTATCAGTCCCTTATACTGGTATGATTTTAACAGCAAGAGAAAATTCTCAAATAAGGAGAGATGTTTTAAATCTTGGTATTACTCAAACAGATGCTTCCTCTATAATAGGTGTTGGGAATTACAATAAAGGCGGTAAGCAGCAGGAAGATAAACAGCAATTTATCCTGGGTGATACCAGAAGCTTAGATGATGTTGTCAGAGAATTTGCAGAGAAAGGTTATATAACTTCTTTTTGTACTGCAGGTTATCGGTGCGGTCGTACAGGACAGAAAATTATGAAATTACTGAAATCCGGTCAGGAAGGAAAGTTCTGTAAATTAAATGCTGTGCTTACCTTTAGAGAGTGGCTGGATGATTTTGCCAGTAAAGAGACAAAAAGAGCAGGGGAGAAAGTTATACAAAAAGAATTAAATGAGATAAAAACAAGTATGTCTGAAATATACCCAAAAGTAAAAGAGTATTATAACAGAATTCAAAAAGGAGAAAGAGATCTGTACTTTTAATTTTTTGAGTCATATATTTTTTGTACTTTTTCAAAAAATCGTGGTGGTGTCACATTGCTCAAGCAACAAACAGCAATAAAAAAAAGAAATAGAACTGTTCCCATTCTTTACGTGTTTTTTTGTTTGACTTCTTTTTATTTTTTAATAGTATTTTTATAGAATAATTATATTTGTTTTTAATTATTCTATATCACCATTTATAAGGTACAGCCTATATAAAAAGTGGTATGGTCTTAAATGCTGGTGTGAAATATTATATCAATATATTTTAGTATCATCTGAAAAATTTCGCGGTAAAATCAATGTAGGCCACCTTTAAGTAGCCGAGGCTTAAGCCTCGGCTACTTAAGTCCACTACTCCAAAATTAATTACGCTTATTCCACTGACATTGATATTCTCCCCATTTTTTTAATATAATGAAAAAAGATAATAATATAAAATGTGTATTATTTGACTTAGGTGGTGTTCTTATAAAACTTCAGCCGGAAAAGTTTTTTCAAAGGATGAATATTACTTCTGTAAATTTACCTGAGAAAATAAAAAAACTTGAACAGGATAGTTTCCTGGGATATAAGAAACCTGAAGAAATGATAGAAGAATGGATGAAATTACATCATGTAAAAATTCCTTTAAATAAAGTTATTGAGTCCTTTAAAATTGATTATTTAGGAGAGAGGATAGAGCCAATATATCAATTAATAAAAACATTGCATAATCAGGGATATTTAATTGGTTTGCTTTCAAACACAAATAAGATACATTTTCAATATATTAGTCCTATGTTTGATGAGTTCAGGGATTTTCATAAATTATATCTTTCTTATGAATTACATTTAATGAAACCGGGAAAAAAGATATTTGATTATATTACAAATGATTTGCAAATGAAACCAGAGGAGATTTTATTAGTAGATGATTTAGAAGAAAATATTATATCAGCCAATTCCTGTGGCTGGCAAACAGTTAAGGTTTCTAACAATGCTCCTGATGTTGAACTTATTAAAGAAAAGTTGGGTTGAAAAATGGAAAAATAGGGACGTACCCCAATTTTTTGAACATCTATTTTTTGAATACAATAGATGAGTTCACTCTAAAAAGTACTTAAAATGTATAAAAATTAATTGAAAAGTCAATTAAGATGATTAATATGTAGTAATTAATATATACGAGGAGGGTGTAAATTGTTTAAAAAAAGTGATATAAAAGGGTCTCCATTCTGTGCTGCATCGCTATTTAATTTTCAAAATAAATTAAATGAATATCAGATAAAGACAGGAGAAAATATATTAGAACAAGTATTTGATAATCTAACGGAACAGCAATTAAAGAGATTGGAAATAAAAACCAATATACAGAGGAGTGATTCATTTTTAATAGGATCGAATATAAGGAATTATAGTCGATTACAATTATTAGTAGAAGTGTTGATTCGCTTACACAGGATATTAGTGGAAGAAAAAATAGAGGTAAAGAGATCAGAGCAGTTACATAGTGGTTGTTTAC
>CBDVEP010000193.1:0-3776 GCA_965373035.1 uncultured bacterium | reverse complement strand
ATTATAAAGTTATGGATGTGGATAAAAAGACCAGACCGAATTATCTGGGAGATATTTCGGATCCCAGGTTTGTTAATTCAATAAGAGAGTCATTTAATGTTATATTCTGTTGTCAGGTACTGGAGCATATGCCTTTCTCTAAAGTAAGACGGGCTATTGATAATATTTTTTCCTTAAAGCCTGAATTAGTAGTCTTATCTATACCGGATAATCGAAAATTTTTTCGGCTGGGATTTCATATTCCTTTCATACATTTTCAAAAAGTCATTACAGTTCCATTTACAGGTAAGGATGATAATATTTCAAATCATCCTGAGCATCATTGGGGTTATATTCAAAAAACAGGAAAGAGATATTTAAAACATTAAGTGACTATAAAGGTAATTATTACCTTTTTAAAGATTACAGGTTTTTTGAAAGACCAACACAGCATTTTTTTATTTTCAGTAAAGTTAAATAATAATAAATTATTAAAAGGAATCTTAATAATATGTTTAAAGAAATTAAAATTGCTTTTGGCTATAAAATCAAACAAGGCCCTTGGGGAGGCGGAAATCAATTTGCAGGATTACTTATTGAGTATTTAAAAAAGAAAAAGTACAAAGTGGTATTTGATTTAAATGACCCTGATATTGATATTATTTTAATGACAGATCCCAGAGTATCTTCTTCATCTTCTGTTTTTGGGCCAAAAGAGATATTAGATTATTTAATAAAGGTCAATTCAAATGCAATTGTTGTTCATCGTGTAAATGAATGTGATGAAAGAAAAAGAACAAAAACAGTGAATAAACAACTATTTATAGCCAACAGTGTAGTGGATTATACAGTTTATATTGGAAGTTGGCTAATTAATTTATTTAAAAATCAAGGATTTCAGTTTAGCAGAAGTTTTTCTGTTATTAAAAATGGTGCTGATAGATTAATATTTCCTTTCAGAAGAAAGCGACTTCCTAAAAATGGAAAAGTAAGAATTATTACTCATCACTGGTCATCTAACTGGATGAAAGGATGGGACATTTATCTTTTACTGGATGATCTTTTAGATAACAAGGAGTTTAAATCGAAATTTGAATTTCATTATATCGGCAACATTCCGAGAAATTTAAGAATTAAAAATATTATTATTCATAAACCTTGTAAAGGAAAACTTTTAGCCCAAAAACTTCAGAATTCTCATATTTATTTAACAGCAAGTATTAATGAACCAGGAGGGATGCATCACATTGAAGGGGCCTTATGTGGGTTACCTTTATTGTATAGAAAAAGCGGTGCCTTACCGGAATATTGTCGCGATTTTGGAATTAAATTTAATAATAAAAATGATTTTAAAAATGCATTATATAAACTGGTAAAGAATTATGATTCTTATGCAGAAAAAATGAAAAAATATCCAAATACAGCAAAGAAAATGTGTCAGGAATACTTTTTTTTATTTAAAAATTTAATTCATAATAAAGATAAAATTATTCAGAGCAGGAATCCTAAATTATATACACAAAGACATAAAGTATATATAAAGTTGTTAGAGAAGTATTTCGAATTTTTAAAAAAAATAGGAATAATTTGATAATTAAAATTTTTAAAAGAGTATAAGTAATGATAAAAAAAAATTTATTATTTAAAAAATTAAAATTTAATATTCAGTATTATCTTTGGGCGACTTATAGAAGAAGGATGATTGATAAACTTTTAGAAATGAATAAAAAATATTATAAAGGGGAAGTTTTAGATATTGGCGGTAGAGATAGAGGAATATTTATAAAACCAAAGGATAAGGTAACGAATTGGATTTTTGCTGATATAGAAAAAAAACATTCTCCAGATATAGTTTTAAATGTTTGTAATATGAAAATGATTAAAAATAAAAGTATAGATGTTATAAATGCAATTGAACTTTTTGAACATGTGGAAAATATAGAGCAAGCACTGAAAGAATGTTATAGGGTTTTAAAGAACAATGGAATTATGATTATATCCATTCCGTTTTTATTCCCAATACACTCCGACCCTAAAGATTTTCAAAGATGGACAGAGGATAAATGGAAAAATAAATTAAAATGTATGGGTTGGAGAACAGAAAAAATTGAGATAATGGGAAGGTTTTTTACTGTTATAGCAGAGATGATAAAAATTTTTATTAAAACTTTTCCTCGATTATTCAAAATATTTTTATATTTATTTTTTCCTCTGTTAGATTTACTAGTAAAGATTGATGATTGTAAATTTATTCAGAATCATCCAAGATTAGGGAAATTTCATGGAGGCTATTTTATTGTATCACGAAAATAAAATTAGATATAACAAATATTCAATTAGATAAAGAAAATAAATATGAGTTATAGAAGAGCCTTGATTTGGACAAGGCTTGTACAAAATAAATGTGTGTAAATTCAAAAGAGGGTTTCTTGCCAAAGAAAAAAGCATTAATAACAGGAGTGAGAGGACAGGATGGTGCATACCTGTCGAAATTTTTACTGAAAAAGGGTTATGAAGTAATAGGTACGTATCGGCAGAAAAGAGAATCCAATAACTGGCGATTAAAAGAATTGAAAATAGAAAAGGAGATCAGGTTAATCCATACAGATATGAATGATAACCGGGAAAGAGAACAGATAGGATGAAGAGGATAATCCATATTTATAATAAAGTGCTGGCAATTCTATTAAATTATATCAGCCAGGCAGAATTATTTTATATTATTGAACCGGCTGACTGGGCCATTAAGTGGGATGGGCATTATATACTACATCTTTTAAAGAACAGGATCAGAGATAAAAATACCCATCAGTCCATTGGGTATAAAGAATGTCATCATCCATTATGTATCTGTTAATACATTAATCTCAAATTCCGGGATCATGGGTGGTAATGATTCAAATAAATCTGTTCTTACATGGTTCCATATTATCAGGAATGATAAGAGGGTAAAGTTCATTCCCTTATTGAATAATAGAGTAGAAATAGTCCATACCGCCTCTCATATTACAAAAAAGGAGCTAATAAAACATAGATTGGATCTTTCAAAGGTGCGGGTCATTCTATTAGGAGTGGACTTGCAGCGTTTTTATGCAGTGAACAAGGATGAGAAAAAGAAGATCCGGTGGAACATGGGACTGTCCAATGATAAGTTCATTATTGGGTCTTTTCAAAAAGACGGCGTAGGATGGAAAAATGGAAACAAACCAAAATTGGAGAAGGGCCTGGCTATCTTTATAAAAGCTGTTAAAGCTCTCTCAAAGAAACAGGACATTTTTGTATTATTAACAGGTCCGGACAGGGGATATGTTATTAAGAAACTGGAGCGATACCGGATCCCTTACAAATATATTTATTTAAAGAGATGAGATACCATCATATTGTAAGGTATTATCAGGCTTTGGACATTTATTTGATAACAGCCCGTATAGAAGGATGCCCCAATGCCCTTTTGGATGCCATGGCATGCGGCATACCTTTAGTTTCAACAAAAGTAGGTATGGCTCCGGATATGATTTCAGATGGTCATAATGGATTTTTAGCTGAAATAGAAAATACGGATCAAATAGTAAAAAAGGTGGAAATGATAATCAAAAACAGGAATATATCAGAAAAGTTTATCCGAAATGGTTTAAAACTAGTTAAGAAATATGACTGGGCCTATTTGATCCGGCAATATTATCATAAGTTATATAAACCTTTATTAAAAAAAATATAAAATTTTTATCTGTTTTAAATATTATGGGTCTTCTCCCAATCAAGTGGGTGGATTTAAAGGGTAAAAATAGTATAATTCA
>CBDVEP010000192.1:0-3911 GCA_965373035.1 uncultured bacterium | reverse complement strand
GTACTCTGTGAGGGTACAAGTCCCTCTCTCCGCATATTCTTACCATCATGGGGACGGTGCGTCACTTTTTAACATTATCATTATATATACTCACCGTTTTTAATTTATTATTATAATAATGTTACAAAGTGACGCACCGTCCCCTTTTTTATTTTTTATTAAGGTTTTTTTTAAAAAGTCGAAATTTATACTGAAACCTTAATAAGGAGGTGACCATAATATGAAAGTTATGATGAATACAATTATGCCTAATATAAGAGAATTACCTGTTAGTCTGAAGTTGAATACAAAACAAAAATATAGCTCCCCTATTAAAAATAACGGATATATTCTTAATCCTATGAAATATCAAAATGAAATAAAAAATATGAATGTAAATTTCATGGAAATTAAAAATCTTTTACTTATGATGGTAAAAGGCAATAAAAATTTTCTTAATGAATTAATAAAGCCCAGCAGCAACAAATTTATTAATACAACAGCTTGAAAAAAAGGACGGTGCATCCCTTTTTTTTATTACTCTCACTTGTTTATTTCCATTGACTATTAAAAATTAATTATTAATATTTAAAAAATTAATTAACAATTAGCAGAGGTGTGCTTATTCCAGTTGTTAAAGGTACAAAAGATATTTTTTCTCCTGATATTGAACTTTTAGATTATATTTATAATATTGCAAATAAAATTTATTGTCAATACGGATACAGTAAAATTGAAACACCTGTTATGGAATATACTGATCTTTTCAGCAGAAGTATTGGTACTTTTACAGATATTGTTCAAAAAGAAATGTTTACATTTAAAGATAGAAAAAACAGAAGTATCACACTTCGTCCTGAAGGAACAGCAGGAGTAGTAAGAGCCTATATTGATAATAATTTTTCATTTAATCCAGGTATTATAAAACTTTATTATAATGGCTCCATGTTCAGGGCAGAAAGACCTCAAAAAGGCAGATTAAGAGAATTTCATCAGTTCGGATGTGAAGCAATCGGCTCTTTAAATGCCCTGGTAGATGCAGAAATAATTGAAATACACATAAATTTGTTAAAACAGTTAAAATTAAAAGATTTTTCTCTTCAAATCAATAGTGTAGGTGATAAAAATTGCAGAAATGATTATTCTATATTATTAAAAAAATTTCTATTAAAAAATAAAAAAAAGTTATGTGATAATTGTCAATCCCGTTCTGAGAAGAACCCTCTACGTGTATTTGACTGTAAGAACCCGCTCTGTCAGGAAGTCTATAAAGATGCTCCACTTTTAAAAGATCAATTATGCCCTGAATGCCAGGAACATTTTGAAAAATTACAGTATTATTTAAAATTAAAAAGTATTCCCTATTCTATTAATAAAAAACTTGTAAGAGGATTTGATTATTATACTAAAACGGTTTTTGAAATACAATCTGCATCCTTAGGAGCTCAGAATGCCCTTCTTGGAGGAGGTAGATACGATTATTTGATTGAGCTATTAGGAGGCAAACCTACACCTGCTGTAGGCACGGCTGTAGGCCTGGAGCGTATAATAATAGCCTTAAAGGAACAGGATATTAATTTTAATTTAAATAATCAAATAAAGATTTACATAGCTGTTGCAGGCGAGGTTGATGAAAAAATAAAATTTCAGATTATTGATTTTTCAAGAAAAAAAAATTATATACCAATATATTCCTATGATAATAAAAGCCTGAAAGCTCAATTAAAAGAAGCAGACAAATTAAATTGCCAATATAGTCTTATCCTCGGTGAAGAGGAATTAAAGAAAAACCAGATTATTATCCGCTCCCTGACAAAAGGAACACAGGAGAATATAAATCAGGATGATTTTTATAAAAATATTAGTAATTATATTGATTAATTATGCTAATAAAAAGAGGAGGAGTGAATGAGTAATTGTCTTTTTTGTAAAATAGTTAATAAAGAAATATCCTCTGATATTGTTTATGAAGATGATGAAGTACTGGCATTTAATGATATTGATAAAAAAGCTCCTGTGCATATTTTAATTATCCCGAAAAAGCATATACCTACATTTAATGATATTGATGATTACAGCATTATTGAAAAAATCACTAAAACAATTCAAAAACTTGTTAGAGATAAAAAGATTGATAAAGAAGGATATAGGGTTGTGGCAAACTGCAACCAAAATGGTGGTCAGGCTGTCTTTCATTTACATTACCATCTTCTTGGTGGAAGACCAATGCAATGGCCGCCAGGATAATCTAATAGATTAATTTATTAACTTACTAATAAACTATTAAGTAGTGTCAAAGAAGATATAAAAAAATATGAAAAAAATTAGCCATGAATAAACAAAAAAATTAACACTAATATTAATTATTTTATATTTAATTCATAATTATTCGTGTAAGTTCGTGGCTAAAATAAAAATTTAAAAGGAGATTTTTATATGAAAGATTGGAAAATAGAATTAAATAATATTTTAAATGAAGCTTTAAAAAGCAAAAATACTGTTAAAATCAGTGTTATTAAAATGCTTAAAGCAGATTTAACAAATGAAGAAATAAAAAACAACAGGGAAAAATTAAACGAAGAACAGGTTTTGAGCGTTATCCAACATGCTGCTAAAAAACGAAAAGAAGCTATTGAAGAATTTGATAAAGTTGGGAGGACAGACAGAGTTAACGAAGAAAAAAAGGAACTGGAAATACTAAAGCAATTCTTACCACAGCAGCTTAATGCTGATAAACTGGAAAAAATAATTGATGAGACAATTAAAGAAGTTAAAGCTGAAAACATGAAAGACTTTGGAAAAGCAATGGGAGCTGTTATGACAAAAGTAAAGGGAAAAGCTGATGGAAAGATGGTTCAGGAACTTGTTAAAAAACTTTTATCATAAAAATGGCATTAAAAAAAATCATACCTCAGACTTTCTATTTAAGGCATTCAAAAATTGTAGCAAAAGAGCTGTTAGGTAAAATCCTTTTTCATAAGACTAAATTCGGAGAGCTTTCAGGTATTATTGTTGAAACAGAAAGTTATGGAGGATACGATGACCAGGCAAGCCATGCTTATAAAAACCCCACTCCAAGAAATTCAGCTATGTTTGAAGAAGGAGGATATGCGTATGTTTACTTATGCTATGGCTTTCATCACCTTTTTAATATTGTAACAGAAAAAAAAGGAATTCCTTCTGCAGTCCTAATTAGAGCTATAGAACCTGTTGAAGGGATACATATAATGAAAAAGCTCTGTAATAAAAACAAAACAACTGAACTGACAAATGGTCCCGGAAAATTAACCAAAGCTTTTATGATAAATAAAACTTACAATAAAAAACCTGTTTTTAAAAATAACCTTCTAATATTAAATTCAAATAAAAGTCAATATACTATTATAAAAAAACCAAGAATAGGCATTAAAGTTGGTACAGAAACATTATTACGGTTTTATATTAAGGATAATAATTTTGTTTCACAAAAATGAAATCTATATTAGGCAACTGCCTTATGAAGAAGCTGAGCTAATATTAAAAAAGGAATTAGACCAGTATTATTTAAAAGGGTTTTCTTGCATTAGAATTGTTCATGGAAAAGGAAAGGGGATATTAAAAAAAATGGTATGGGATTATTTATCAAAACAGTATTTTGTTAAAAAAATTTATGAAGCTCCATTTTTTGAAGGAGGCAGCGGAGCGACCATTGCGGAATTTGACAGTGGGGTCAGACCTCATAGCTATCAACTTAAGACCTCTTTCCTAAAATAACCAGATAAGGAATTTAATAATTTTTCTATCGTTGGTTTATTTATTTGTTTGTTTTTTTTACAAAACCGTAATAACTGTTTTGTTAAACTTTCTAAAAAATTTTGATGTTGCAGAATGCCTGCCATTATACTTATTCCCCACATAAATGCTACAGCACTAAAATATTTCAATATTTTATC
>CBDVEP010000191.1:0-3941 GCA_965373035.1 uncultured bacterium | reverse complement strand
ATAACTTTCCTTTATCATGCTTATCATCAATAAAATAATATTTTTCATCTCTTAATTGATATCCACTTATATGGAAATCAATATTTGTAACATTACCGTTTAAAATATTATTAATCTGTATAATGCCATTATAATTTAAAGGTTTAATGTAATAATTTAATACTGCTAAATGAGGTTCTGCTTTACTGATAAATCTTGTTATTTTAAACTCTGTTTTTTGATTTGCTCCATTATCCCAGATGAATTCCCGAATTAAAAGACCATTTTTCATATCTAAATATCTTTTATAATATATGATTTCTCCTTTTGTCATATCCAATGGGACATTGTTTATATATACCGGAGTATTAAAAAGATATGGCAAATTTACAATTGCCTGGTAATCTCTGTTATATTTATCAAAAACTCCAGCAGCATAAGTTCCGAAATATTGTTTTACATCCAGATTGGACCCTTCTTCTAAAGTTCCACGGCATGACATGTATCCATTTGAAAGAGTAAAAAGAGTCTCCGTTAATAATTCTTTTTCCGGCTTATAACTTTTCTCTTCAATTAACCATTTATTCATATTTTTCCTTTATTGAATTTATTTATGGTTCGGGTTATGCGACCAACGGGAGTGCCTATGGTAAAACCCGAACCAGCGAATCATATATATTGATACATTCCAACACTCTAAAACAATGATTCAATTTTTTTTAAATTAATTTCTGATAAATCACTAATAACCATATCAGCTTCTGATAAAAGCTCTTTATTACCAATCCCAACACCTAACATTCCTGCATCCTTTGCTGCTTTTATTCCTGACTGGGCATCTTCAAAAACAATCAGGTTTTCAGGCAGAATATTTAATTTAGCTGCTGCTTTTTTAAATATTTCCGGGTCAGGTTTTGTTTTTTCTATCTCTTTTCCATCTACAACAGCATTAAAATATTTTTCAAGATTTAATTTTTTTAAAATAATTTTAGCATTCTTGCTGGAGGAAGCCAATGCCTGTTTCCATGAATTATTTTTACTGACTTCTTTTAATAATCCAATAGCACCAGGTAAAATATCATCAGAACCAATATTTTCTATATACTTTAAATAATAGCTGTTTTTTAAATCACACCATTGAATAATTTTAGATTCTTCAGGTGTATAACCTAAAAGAGCTATCAAAGAATCCCTTCGGCTGACTCCTTTTAATGCTTCATTTTTCTTTTCATCAAATTCAACACCAATCTCATCTGCCAATCTTTTCCAGCCAAGATAATGGTATTTAGCTGTATCCACTATAACGCCGTCTAAGTCAAATATAATACCTCGCATATTTCTCCTATGTATTTTTATAATTTATTATCCTAAAATGTGTCATTGCGAGGAGCGAAAGCAACGAAGCAATGACAATTTGTTACTATAGCCTGATTATTGTAAAACTTTATCCACTCGTTTATCAATTATTTTACATACTTTTTCTACAGAAGCTTGCCTCAACCAAAACGAATCAAGCTGATTTCTCCAGATATCATCAAGTTGATTGTAATAAGGAGTTTGAGCCTTTAAATGCCCAACTTTAATCATATCTAAAAATGCTTTTTGATTAACTGGTGGTGGAGATAAAAATATCTTAGAACGAGCCACTGATTTTAATGCAGGTACAGAAAACCCATCAGATACAAGTATTTTTTGACCTTCATAACTTGCAAGATATTTAATTAGCCTCCATGCTTCCTCAGGATTTTTTGAGCCTTTTGGAATAGAATAACATGACCCATAAGCCAGTCCTGCTGATTTTTTGCCTTTTGGTAATACAACAACATTCCATTTAAATTTTTTAATTGTTCTATATGTTGGCACCATCCAGTGTCCTGTTATAGTCATTGCTGAATAGCCAGAAGTAAACATTTCATCAACAGTTCTATCACGCTGCTGATTAGGCGGAGGTGTAATTTTATATTTATAAGATAAATCCATGCAGAAATTTAATGCTTCTTTTACGCCTGAGGTATTAAAAGTAGATTTTTTAGGATTAAAAACATCATCAACTATATCACTATTATTTTGATAAATAGCTCCTTCCCAGGGATAATGAGTTAAAGCATATTGATCAGGTAGGCCATCATTATTTTTATCTATTGTTAATTTTTGACCAATTTTAATTAAATCATTCCATGTCCAGCCAGCTTTTGGATAGGATACTCCAGCTCGATCAAAAGCATCTTGATTATAATACAATAAAATAATGGCTAAATCATTAGGGAGACCATATAACTTTCCTTTATATTTAGACATTTTTAAAGCAATAGAATAAAAGTCATTTATTTTAATTGATTTATCATTTTTAACCAGTTTATCTATTGATAAAAGATTGTCTTTTTCAACAAAAGCAGGCAGCCTTGTTGATTCCATAAATATTACATCAGGTGAAGTTCCTCCAGCAGACATAGTTAATAATTTAGACCAGTATTCCTGATAAGGCACATTTTCAATAATAACCTTAATATCAGGATTTTTTTCCATAAATTTATTTATTACCTTTTCCCAGATAATCAATTGTTCTGTTGTAGCCCGTGCAAAATATTTAACAATTTTTTTGTTTTCAATTTGTTTTTTTATACATCCAGTAAAAATAATAAAAACAAGCAATGAAACAAAAAGAAAAGTTATTAAATGATTCATGTTGTTTTTCATAATAGTACCTCCTGTTAAATATAAAAATAAATCATCAAATAATTTATAATTTAATTATACTGAACCATAATTACTTTTTCAATTATGTTATTAATGCTGGTGCTGTCTTGATTTTATAACTCATCACATATTCAATGATTTCATCTAAATTAGCTGTGGCTACACAACAGACTTTATCTGCTCCTCCATAATAAACAAAAAGTTCATTATTGATAACAACATTTCCAACAGCAAAAACAACATCATGCTCCACACCATTAATTTCAAAATCTTCAGTTGGTTCTAATATATAATCAGGGGGTCGGGCAATTATTTCTCCGGGATCATTCAAATCAAGCATCATAACTCCTTGGCGATAAATTCTGTTTTTATCAACACCATGATATATAAGCAGCCAGCCATATTTTGTTTTTATAGGTGGTGTACTGCCGCCTATTTTATTACTTTGCCATTCAAATTCTGGTTTTGCAAAAAGGGTTTCATTATTCCATGTAAGTAAATCATCTGAGAATGCCATCCATATACTAGGTTTTTCACAACCATATTCTATGCCAGTCCATTCAAAAGGACGATGAATCATGACATACTTATTATTGATTTTTTCAGGAAAAAGTATAACATCTCTATCATCTGTATCATCTCCAGTAATAGGTCCTAATGCTTGAAAAGATTTTAAATCCTTAGAACGTAAAAGTCCACTTCTTGTTAAATTTTCTCGTAAACATCTTGGAACATCAGTGGGATATTTTGGAGTTATGCCATTTTTAAAAGCAGTATATGGATGAGCCCGGCAGGCATAAGTAATATAAAAATAACCATTAAATTTAACAATCCTGGGATCTTCAACACATCCTGCTTCAAAATTTAATGTTGGTGAATACACAGGTTTATCCAAAATTCTTTTAAAATGGTATCCATCTTCACTGATTGCTAATCCAAAATATATTTTATAAATATCTGTTTCTGCAGAAGCTCTATATAATAGATATACTTTACCATCTTCATACCATGCACCAGGATTACAGACAGCTAATTTTTCCCAATCTCCTTTTCCAGTTGGTGATAAAATAGGATTATTTTCCCATTTTTTCAATTTCATATCATTTGCTCCTTTTTAATATTTTTATTAAATAGTATAAAATTGATTACTCGTGTAATCTGTTCTATACATTAATCAACTGTTTTATATGTTGAATTTATTTATAAATTTGATTATCCGAGTAACCTACTGATATAATAATACTATAAAAAATAAAAAAGTCAAG
>CBDVEP010000190.1:0-4025 GCA_965373035.1 uncultured bacterium | reverse complement strand
CATCATGAACAATAAATTGCACCATAATTTATATTATATTATTCTTTTTTAGAAATCTGAATTATTACAGATATCATAATAAAAAAGGAGTTTAATATGGATTATAATAAAAGAATTGCTGTAAATCCAAATATAATGTTAGGGAAACCAATTATAAAGGGGACAAGAATCACTGTTGAGTTGATTTTAAAAAAGTTATCAGAAGAAATGACTCCAGAACAAATAATTAAAGCTTATCCTTCTTTAACAAGAGAAGATATTACGGCTGCATTATCTTATTCAGTTGATGTTATATCAAAGGAGGAACTTATTGCCATATAAAATTCTTGCTTGAGAATTATCTTTTTGTTATCTCTCAGTTATTTATTTCTATTTATTTTATTTATATATTCAGGCTGTCGATTTGATTAACTATTTCAAAAAAGAATGTAGAAACAGACCTTTAGGTCTGTTATTTCCATATTTTAACACATACCCTGAAGGGCACCTTCGCCCTAAAGGTGTGTTTTTACATAAATCGACAGCCTGACTACTATTTTTTATTTCTTAATTTCATTATTTGATTTTTTCTTAGCCCTGTTACACTCATTATTACTTGCATCTTAAATTCTTTGCTTATCATTTTTTTTGCTACTTCAAGCTTTCCTTTTAGTTCCCCTTCAAGTTTTCCTTCAAGTTTTCCTTCCTGAAGTAATTCTTCCCGCCATTCATCTATCGCTGTTGTCATCATATTTATTTCCTCCTTTTTTTTGAAAATTTTTTCATCTATCTTTTTATTAAACTTTTGCCTGAATAAAGCAATAAAATATTCCTTTAAAATCTCCCATTCTTCTTCCTTTATCCCTTTTGAAAACACTTCAAAAAACTCTTTTACCCGCTTCTTTATATCTTCTTTTTTCATCTTCTCTAAATATAACAATCCACTTATTAAATCATGCATCTTTTTTAAGGCTTCATCTGTATATTTATTTTTATCAATGAGTATATATTTTATTTCTGGAACATATTCTTTCACTATTGCATAAACTTGCTTATCCATTAATTGACTTAATTTTACAGCAGAGCTCCATTTCCTGTCACCTGTATATAAAACAATAGGAATAATCATTGGAACATAGCTTTTTATTCTTTTCATTTTTAATAAATGATGATAAAACAATGCCATATAAATAAATATCCTTAGTGCCATTAATTTATCCACATAAGTTTGAAATTCTATAAGAAAATAAATATAAATCTCTTTGCCATTTTTTAATTTCATACCATAAAATTCATCTGCTTCTCTGCTTTTTAAATCTTTAGGGATGAAATTAGTTTTTTCTGATTTTAATGTTTTCCAGTTTAGCTGTTTAATTAACTTATCAGGAAAAACAAATTTAATTAATGCTTTTATAAAGCCTTTATTCTCAAAGATATTTTTATAACTTTTATCATAAAAATTTTTTTCTTTTTCTGTTTTTTTAATTTTCTTTTTCATAAAATATACCACCTGATAATAAATTTTCAATAAAAAATTAAATTTTCTTTATAAATATTCACATATTTTACATCCATTCATTTGATGTCACTCCTGAATAGTTACCTTTTTTCCTTAATTCTTATATACAAAATAAAATGCAAGATTTTTGAAAAATTTAAATATTTAATAAAAAAGGTATATGTTTATGTAAGTTTGTATTAATAAACTGAAGCATATTCTTTTATCATACAAGATGGATAAATATAACTTTTACAAGTGAAGCACCCTTTACAGACTGTGTCATAATTGTAGTGTAAGTGAAATTAAATGAATGGATATGATATACCTGAATAGTTATGTTAATACAAGGGTTGTAATAATTCAGATTTTCTAAAAAAGAATAATATATACAAATTATGGTGCAATTTATTGTTCATGATGAAGGAATTAATTCTTTAGAATTTTATAAAAGACTTATAAAAGACTAAAGTCTTAACTCCTACACTACAATTTTAGAAAATTTAAAATATCACTATCCACCTAACGGCAGACATTATGAGTTGTTATTCGTTATCTATACCATTAAAATTTGTCACATGTCACGATCCGTCTCTTTTACACAATCTCATAATTCTTTGTGTATAAACCCAAATTATATTAGATTGCTTCGTCACTACGTTCCTCGCAATGACAGCTATGCGGTGATGACTTACCGATTACTTTTTTAACTACAAATAAATTGACTAATTAAAGATAAATGTTAAATTAATTTGAATTATAATAAAAGAGTTAATATCTTTTTATATTATTTTTTTAATATCAGGAGAAAGTAATGGTGAAAAATTTTGATTTAAAAAGAATTGAAAACGGGTTTAAAGAAATTATGCTTGGGTTGGGTTTGGATTTGAAAGATCCCAGTTTAATAGAGACACCAAGAAGAGTTTCTGAAATGTATAATGAAATTTTTTCCGGGCTAAATATCAATCCTGAAAAAATTATAAAAAAATTTAAAACCGAAGAGTATAATGAAATAATTCTGGTTAAAGATATTCCACTCTACTCTATGTGTGAACATCATTTTATTCCTTTTATAGGTAAAGCTCATGTAGGATATATCCCTAAAAACGGTATTTATACAGGGCTTAGTAAAATAGCAAGAATTGTTGATGCTTATGCCAAACGTCCACAGATTCAGGAACGATTAACACAGCAGATTGCTGATACTATGTTAAAAAATTTATCTCCCAAGGGAGTCATTGTTGTTATTGAAGCTGAACATCTCTGCATGTCCATGAGAGGGGTTAAAAAACCTGGTTCAACAACTGTTACTTCTGCCCTGCGCGGTGCTTTTCAGAAATCAGAAAAAACTCGTACAGAAGCATTAAAATTAATTTACAAATAAAGGAGCATAAAATGGGCAAAATCATCAATGGGAATAAAATATCTAACAAAATATATTCAGATATCAATAAAGAGGTTTTAAAATTAAAAAAAATAAAAAGAAAAACACCTCATCTTGCTGTTATTCTGATAGGTGATAATCCAGCTTCACAAATTTATATTAAAATCAAAGAAAAACGTGCAAGGGAAACTGGTATGGATTTCACTCTCATTCGTTTTAAACCTGATTCATCTGAAAAAAAAATTATAGAAAAAATTAAAAAAATAAATAAAAATAAAAATATTAATGGTCTTATTGTACAGCTTCCTCTTCCGGATAAATTTAATGAAAAGTTACTCATAGGTACTATATCACCTGATAAAGATGTAGATGGTCTTCACCCAATTAATCTTGGCAAGTTACTGCAGAATGAAAAAACATTTATTCCCGGCACTCCTTCTGGTATTATAGAGCTAATTAAAACCGTAAAAAAAGATTTAACAGGTTTAAAAGCTGTTATAGTTGGCAGAAGCAATATTGTTGGAAAACCTGTTAGTTTCTTACTTTTGAAAGAGAACTGCACTGTTACAATGTGCCATTCCAGAACAAAAAATTTAAAAAATGAGATAAAACAATCAGATATTTTAATTGCTGCTATTGGCAGACCTGAATTTATTAAGGGAAACTGGATAAAAAAAGGAGCTATTGTTATAGATGTAGGTATAAATCGTATTAAAGATAAAAATAAAGAAAAAGGATATAGAATAGCTGGTGATGTAGAGTTTAATAAGGCTATAAAGAAATCATCATACATAACTCCTGTCCCTGGCGGTGTGGGGCCTATGACAGTGGCTATGTTACTTAAGAATACTCTAAAAGCATATAAAAATCAATAACATTTGCAAGGATGTAGTAACAGGTAAGTGATTGCCTCTTATGTAATCACAACTGTAGGGAAAGTAGGGGAGACTAAAAGTCTCCCCTACTTTCCCATACTTTATAGCTTAAAAAGAGATGATAACTCATGGATTACAGAACGTATGAGAAATAAAATAATAACTATTTTACTGCTTTTTCTCCTATCATGCTCTTCTCAAAAGCAGTCAACTAAGTTTAATCAATATGAATTCCTGAAATCTAAAAACAAACTAACACAGGAAGAGCAGGAAAAACTTGCATTCCTGT
>CBDVEP010000189.1:0-4176 GCA_965373035.1 uncultured bacterium | reverse complement strand
TGCTTGTTTGTTTTACAGCATAATGAAGGTTAAAAAAACCTGAATGTTTCACCTGTCTGTTTATCTGTTATTTTTGTAATGTAACATCAATTCATTATACCTGTTATGAAATGTTATCAGGATTTCCTTTAAAGCGTCATAGCTTATAGTTTAATAACAAATTTTTTTATCTTTTCCAGAATTTCCCTCACCCTCCCGATTTTCCACCTCCTGTGGAAAATCCCCTTTTTTAGTTTGGCACAGGAAGTGCCAAACTATTAACTGCCCCTCTTTTTTTATAGTTTTACTTCGATTCCAAGTTAGCAATATCTCTTCACTTTACTATATAGATATGACAGTTTGTATATTTTTTTTAAAATCACTTATTTTTATTTTCAGGCGTTTGCGTATATTTGTTACAGTTTTATTGGAGAAAAATTTTTTAACTGATGCTTGGATGTTTTACAGCTTAATTCACTGACACAGGGGGGATGTGGCCTCTTTACTTTTATTTTTTTTTGATTTTTTAAAAAAATTTGAATTTTAATTTGTATATAATATATTAGAAGGTAAAAATAGGCTATTACCAATCAAATACTTTATAAAGGAGTAACATTATGGATCAATTAATAAATAATGTTATAGAAACAGATTGTTTAAAAATAATGAAAAAAATTCCAAGTAAATCTATTGATATGATTTTATGTGATCTCCCTTATGGCACAACGCAAAATAAATGGGATAGTGTTATCCCTTTAAATATGCTTTGGAATGAATATGAAAGAATTATCAAAAATAATGGTGCAATAGTACTAACTTCTCAAGGATTATTTACAGCAAAACTTATATTAAGTAACCAAAAGCTTTTTAAATATAAAATAGTATGGGAAAAATCAAAACCAACTAATTTTTTAAATGCAAAAATTCAACCTCTTAGAAAACATGAAGACATTTGTGTATTTTATAAAAAACAACCAACATATAATCCACAAATGAAAAATGGTAAAGCGTATGATAAAGGTATCAGAAAAGACCAATTATCAGGTAGTTATGGTGATTTTACTCCAAGACAAGTAAAAAGTAATGGAGAAAGATACCCCACAGATATAATTTATTTTAAAACTGCTGAAAGTGAAGGGACTGTTTATCATTCTACTCAAAAACCAGTAGGATTAGGTAGATATTTAATACGAACATATACAAATGAAAATGATATTATTTTGGATAATGCTTGTGGTAGCGGAAGTTTTTTATTATCTGCTATTTTAGAAAATAGAAAATTTATTGGTATTGAAAAAAATGAAAATATAGAATTATTTAAAAAAGATAAAATTGATCTAATTGAAATATGCAAATTAAGAATAAACAATGCAATAAAGAAGAAAGAAGAAATTGATAACAGGTTAAAATTATTTAAATATCCAGTTGAATCATATAATCAAATAAATGTATGAGAAATATTAATGAAAGAGTTTGGACAGGTCATATTATTGCATGGATCAAAGAACTAATAGAAAACAAAAAAACAATATTTCAAGAAGTAACAAATGACCAAGGTTTAAAATTACAATCAGGGAAAACAAAGTATCCGGATATTTTACTTTTTATTGATAAAATTAGTGGTGTTGTTTTTAATGGCTGGGAACTTAAATTTCCAGATGTTCCTGTAGATAATCGAGAGTTACTTTTAAATGCATTAGAAAAAGCTGAAAAGCTTAAAGCCTCTTCTTTTGTCACTTGGAATGGTGCTGAAGCAATAATTTGGAAAATTACTAATAATCAATATAATTTAAATTCTATAACTAAATTAAAGACATATCCTAAAGAAATAAAAATAAATAAGAGAAGTGATTTAGCCAATTGGGATAATTATAAAAAATTTGAACCAAACTTAAAAAATAGACTTACCGAAATTATTCATGACTTAGAGTATTATTACAGGAATAATATTTTAGCAAAAGCAATTAATATTTCTTCGAATTTTATATCTTCTATTCAAGATGTTTTAATCATTATTACACCTAAAATTACTGAATTAATTAAAGAATTAAAAGGCAAAGATGTAAATTTTCGTACAGAATTTAATAAATGGACAATATTAGAATCAAGTACATTAAAAATATTAAATCAATCTTCAAGAAGAGTGGAAATTATTGAAGAAGAGAAAGTTTTAGCAAAACAGATTTATTTTAAATTAATAGCAAAAGTTATTTTTTATTTAACTTTATCAGATAATTTAACAGCTAGATATCCAATATTATCTCTTAAAAAAAAATATAATACTCAAAAAGAATTAAGTGATTATTTCTCAATTGTTAAAGAGATTGATTACCAGGCAATTTTTAATCAAGATTTTACTGATGCAATTATTTTTACAAATCTTATTAATGAAATTCTTTATGATCTTATTCTTAAATTTAAAAAATTTGATTTTAAAATTTTCTCAACAGATTTAATTGGAAAAATTTTAGAAAATTTAGTTCCGCCAGAAGAAAAACAGAAATTTGGTCAATATTTTACAAGCCAGAAATTAGCTGATCTAATAACTTTTGGAGCTATTAAAACTTGTAATGATAATGTCTATGATCCTACTTGTGGAACAGGAAGTTTTTTATTATCTGCTTATAGAATCTTTTATTATTTAGGAAAAAATTGTCATCATGAACTTTTATCGCAAATATGGGGTAATGATATATCTCATTTTCCGGTAACACTTGCAGTTATAAATCTATATAAATTAAAGGTTGAAGATTTTTTATCTTTTCCAAGAATTACACGTCATGATTATTTTAAAATTAAACCGAATCATATTATTAAGTTTCCAGATCCTTCAAATATAGCAATTAAAAATGATATTAAAATGCCATGCTTTGATAGTATAGTAAGTAATTTTCCATTTATTCAACAAGAAGATATTCCAAAAAATGATCTAGTCTCCTTCTTTAAATCTGAATTTAATACTACGCAAGAAGCATTTTTAAAAGATAAATATTTTGATATAGACAAAAGATCAGATTATTATACCTATTGTATATATTATTCATTAAAGTTTTTAAAAAAAGATGGTAATATTGGTGTTATTACTTCAAATGCTTGGTTAGGGAAAAATTATGGTATTCAATTAAAGAAATTTATTTTAGATAATTTTAATATAAAATATATTGTCAGAAGTAATGCTGAACATTGGTTTAAAGATTCAAAAGTTACAACTATCTTTATTATATTAACAAAATCGAACAAATATTCTGCTACAAGATTTATTACAATTAATAAAAAATTAGATGATTTTTTAAAAGAAGAGGATTATACTAATTATTTTAAAAAAATAGAAAATTTTTATACTCAAGTCAATACTTGTGAAAAAGAATATAATCATGATTTTTTCAAAAATTCTTTTTTTAAAGATAAATATTATAAAAATGATACAACTTTAGAAGTATCTATTGTTGACAGAAAAATATTAGAGGATTCAATATTTACTAATTGGACAAAATTTTTTATTTCATCTGATCCATTTGAAAAATTTGAAAATTTTTTAATATATACGTATCCAAAAATATTTATAAAAGCAGCAAGAGGAACAAGAACTGATTGGGATAAAATGTATCTAATAAATGATGAGATAATTAACGATTTTAAAATTGAAAAAGATTTTTGCTATCCTATAATTAAATCAAGTACAGAAATACAGAAAATAATGTTTGATAGCCCTATCAAACATTATTTATTCTCTTGTAATAAAACAATAGAAGAACTGAAAAGTCAATTCCCGGGGGCTTATTCATGGATAAATAAATGGTGGAACAAAGTTAATAAAAAAGGGGAATTACTTAGAGAAGTGAATAAAAAAAATAAACCCTTTTGGTATACAATGAATCCAAATAAAGCTAATATTTTTATATCAATTAATCCTAATGAAAGAATATTTTTTGGCTTTTCTAAAAAAAGTATTAATGTTAATCAAAGACTAACAGCTATTTTAGTAGATGAAGATAAAGTAGAGTTTATTACAGCATTGCTTAATTCTATAATAATATTAATTTATATTGAATTAACAGGTATTTCTAGAAATTTAGGAGTGCTTGATCTTAATGCTGATTTTTTTAAAAATAAATTAAAAATTTTGAATCCTGATATAGTATCCGAGAAAGATAAAATAAAAATACTTGAGAAATTTAGAAAAATCAGTAATCGTAA
>CBDVEP010000188.1:0-4208 GCA_965373035.1 uncultured bacterium | reverse complement strand
ATAAAAGAAATAAATTCCCTTACTGAACAATGGAATGTCATTGTACCTGACAGGGAAAGAAGTGCTGTGAGTCAGGCAATAACCCTGAGAGCGCCCATCCGTATGAAAAAAGTCAAAAAAAATATTTATAAAATTGACGGAACTCCAACAGACTGTGTTTATTTAACAATTCTTGGAGCCATTGATTTTAAACCTGATATAGTTGTTTCAGGAATTAATAAAGGTTTAAATCTAAGTGAGGACATAGTATATTCCGGCACAGTTGCTGCTGCAATAGAAGCATGCCTGGCTGATATTAAATCATTTGCCATTTCTATTGATGCTTTAAAGGGAAAAATATATTATGATACTGCGGCTTCAGTTGCAGCTAACTTTATTAAAACATTAAATGATAATGATATTCCTAAGGGAATATTTTTTAATATAAATGTCCCAAACCTGCCTTATGAAAAAATAAAAGGCATAAAAATAACAAAGCTTGGGTCAAGAAAATATCTTGATAAATTAATTAAAAGAAAAGACCCTGCCGGCAATCCTTATTTCTGGTTAAGTGGTGATGATGTACTGTGGAGGGATGAAAAAGGCACAGATTGTCATGAGGTTAAAAATGGATATGTTTCAATAACCCCTCTTCATCTGGACTTAACAGCTTATGAGTATATGCCTAAATTGAAAAAATTAATCTTTAAACCCTAAGAAGCTGTAAAAAAAAATAGGTAGGGGAGGGTTTTAAACCCTCCCCTACACATTAAGGTACTAAAAGCCCATAAACAAAAAAGGAGAACATCATGGATTTAGTTTTAAAAAATGCCCTTATAGCTTATCAGGAAAAGCAATACAGCACAGCCTTGAAATATTTCAAAAAATTAAAAAATGAAAAAAAAGATTATTACATGGGATTAACTTATGTAAGGATGGAAGATTACAAAACAGCAATAATCCATTTAAAGAAGTATTTAAAAATTGAAACTGACTACCAGCTTATGATACAGATATTGGTGGTTTTAGGATTCATTTATGCCGAAAAAAAAGAATTTGTTAAATCCAAACAATATTTTGAAAAAGCACTTAATCTTGATTTTAATAATTCAAAAGCTTATGCAGCACTGGGCTTTGTACAATATAAATTAAATAACAACAGTGAAGCAATCAAATCCCTGAAAAAAGCAATAGAAATTGATGAAACCAATGCCACAGCACATAATTCACTTGGCTATATATATGCTGATATTAATATGAGTCTGGAAGAAGCAATTAATGAATGTGAAATAGCATTAAAGCTTTCACCGGATTATGCAGCCTATCTTGACAGTGTTGGTTATGCTCACTTTAAAAAAGGCAATTTTGCAACAGCTAAAGAATACCTGACTAAGGCTATGGATATCCTGCCTGAAAATGAAGAGATAAGAAAACATTTTAAAGATGTCATAGTCAAAGAAATGGCAAAAAAGAAAGAAGCCATTGATTAATAGTAATTACTTTATAAATATCCTATAAATTTATCTCATTTTATCTAAAATATCTTTTGGTAAAATCACATTTTTAACATCTTTTTTTACTGTATAATTCTTTAACCAATATGCATAAATAACTTTTTTATCTTTAATAAAAGGAAGGTTGTTTTTTTGTTGAACAAGTTTCTTTTGAATCCGTTCCAGGTCTGATTTATTTTCCCATTTTACTTCACCTATTAAAATAGCTTTCCCATCAATTGATTCTGCAACAACATCTATTTCTAACATATTACCATCTTTACCTTTTCCCCACCAACGATATCCTGGTTTCCATTTTTTATTATTAATATTAAGATAACTTGTAGATGTTTTGGCTATTTCTTCCCAAATTTCAGCTATATGAATATTCAGTGATTTTTGTATTTGAGTATAGACAACATCAATTAAATCTGCTTCAAGTAATGACTTATTTGGAAGCACATAAAAATACCAAAATAATAAAAATGGATCATTAAGCTTATATAATGTACGTTTTGTTGATTTAAAATTTTCCCCATAAGGTATTTCTTTTTTTATATAACCAAGATCTATTAAATTTGACAAAGGTCTTGTTAAACTCGTAGGGGGCTTTTGAATTCTGGCACTTATTTCTGATAATTTATGACAGCCATTAGCAATAAGTAATAAGATTGAATTTGTTTGCACTGTACTACGCAAATCATCAGTTAATAAACGCCATGGTTCATTATGTAATAAACCATCTCTATCTAAAATAAGATATTTAATTGCTTCAGCTAAATTTGAAAACTGTGATGCTAATTGCCAATAGTGTGGTACTCCTCCCCAGATTGAATATGCTGCAATACAATCCACAGGATTACAATTTAAGGCATCTTTTATCCAGCCTAATGATAGAGGTCTAAGTTTCAAAATTTCCAGGGCTCTACCATATAAAGGTGCAGTTTCATCCATAACCAATCCATACATCATTCTTTGAGAAGAACCGCAAATTATTAAATGAAAATTCATTTTATTTTTATCTATTATGTTTTGTATAATACTTGGTAATTCTGGAGAGTTATAGACTAAATATTGAAACTCATCTAAAACTAATACTGTACCTTTATAGCAATTTTTACTAAAATTATTAAAAAGCGATTCCCAATCAGGATATTGAACTTCATCAAATCCTTTAAATACACGCGAAATTTCTCTTGCTAAATTTTGTATTTGAAGTACTTTTTCATTCTGATCAGCCAAAAAATATATATCATTTGATTTTATAATTCTCTGTAATAATACAGATTTACCTATACGCCTTCTTCCATAAATTACTAATAGAGAAGATGAATTATTTGAAATAGCTCTCTTTAACCTTTTAAGTTCATTAATTCTATTTAGAAATGGTAATCTCATAATAACTACTTCCAAGTATATTATGTTTCTAAAACATAATGTTTCTAAAACATAATATAACTATGGAAAATTTATAGTCAAATTATTTTTTATCTATAAAATTCAGCAAATTAGCTGTAGCTTCTCATAATTTTAAATGTAAAAACAGACCTTTAGGTCTGTTAATTATAAATCTTTAATAGTTAAAACAACTTTTTTAATACCTGAATAACTTCTTTCATTTCTTTAAAGAGATTTTCAACTTCTGGCTTTGTAAAGGTAATCAAAACATCATAATCTGCCTTAGACCTTTGTTCAAAAGTATTCCTGATGATTTTTCCATATCTTCTTTCAATTTTATTGGTTTTAACATATTCCTTATTAAACCAGCCTATTAATTGAGCATGTTTGGAAGTTAAAAAACCATTTTCCAAAGCTAAAGCTGAAAGCATATAATAAATACTATAATAGATTCTATTTACAGCTACTGATAACTTATTATTTTTTATATAAAACGAAATATCAGAAATTTCTTTTTCTGTTTTTTCAATATTATATTTTATTAACTGTTTTTTATCTTCTTCATTTAAGGTCATATCGCAACTCCTTCTTCTATTGCATTGAGTATATATAATTGTTTTCCGCGGATCATTTTTAATTCATTTTTTGAGATAATTTTTACATCAGTTAAAATATCATATTTATAATCTACTTCCCAGCATGTATTTTGTATTTTTTTTTCAAGTTCCCAATTATAATTGGTTTTTAAAATAATTAAAATATCATAATCTGAAAATTTTTCTGCTATTCCTTTTGCCCTGGATCCAAATAAGATTATTTTCTCGACTAATTCAGGATATTTTTTATCTAATAAACTTTTAAGCGCCTTTAAGATTATTGTATCAGACAAAAAAATATCAGGTGACTTTTTCTTTATTTTTGATTTCATTATTTTTAATATAATATACAAAAAGGCTAATTTCTACTTTTTTTTAAAATTCTTAAAAATTAACTGGATTTACCACAGGCATCCTTTCAGTCGCCCGCTTTCCAGACTGTGTCATAATCCCTGATTATGTTAAAAATGTAGGGGTTCAATTTCACTTTCGATGACGATGCATCGAACCTGTATTTAAAGGCATTTAAACGGCTTGATACATCGTCATCGAAGGTGAAATCAAGCCCCTACAAAAATTCTAATTACGACACAGTCTGTTCGCTGGAATGACAGGCGTATATTAAAGTTGTTGCATAATTCAATGTTATTAAAATGAATGTAATGTAGGCTTTGTCCCTGATTTTTCGTAATAATTCAGATTTTCTAAAAAAGAATAATATAATATAAATTATGGTGCAATT
>CBDVEP010000187.1:0-4263 GCA_965373035.1 uncultured bacterium | reverse complement strand
TTTTGTTTAATAGATGGTTCACCTAAAAAAGATAATGCTTCTCTTAGTTTATCTATAAGATCATGAATAGGTTCTGGATTTACCTGAACTAAATCAATATCTTCTGAATAACGAGCCGGCAACGGCATAAATAATTTATAGATTGCTGTCCCGCCCCTGAAATATATTTTTTTAGATAATTCTGAATTAGAATAGATCTCTAATAAAGCTCTGCTTATTATTAAATCCTGTTCTATATGTTCATCTAATTTCCATTGTACATTTTCTCTCCATTCTGTGATAAAAGTTCTCGGAATCATAAATCACTTTCAATTTCAGAATTTTCAATTACTTTCCATCGGTTATTACTTGTAAAGCCCTGTTTTCTATAATTTGTATTTAATGGAACGCGAAAAAAATGCTTTTTATTTAATTCATTAAAAATGATATTTGATAACTCGGATAAATTCAATATTTTTTCTAAAATATATCCTAATCTCTGAAGTATAGTTATAGAAATGTTTGTTTCTAAAATTTCTTTAAATTTATTAATATCAATTTCATCTGCAAGCTCATGTAAAACAGTTGCAACTCTATTAAACCCTCCAATACGATTCGCATATTGTATCAAGTCTATTGCTGTTAATTCAGGAGTTGAAACTTGGATATATCCAGTATCAGTTTTCTTTTCTTCTATTCCTGTTTTTAAAATTTCAGACTTAATTATAAAATTTATTTTAAGACCTTTTTTAAGAATTGATCTATTTGGAGGCTTCCTTGTTACAACATAAAATTCCTGGGGCTGCTGATGAGCAGCTCCATGTAAAGCAGCAGCACTTAAAAGTCCTACATAATAAGGTTTATTTATGTATTTCATCATATCATTAATAAATAAAGATGGCGGTAATATACCACTGGAAGAATATTCAGGAGGTACAATAATATAAAATCCTCGTCTTATTGAAACTATTTTCCCTTTTTTTATTAATAATTTCAAAGCATCTTTAAGTGCTGAAAAATCCAAACTATTTTGTATTTCCTCTAATGTAAATGAATATCTGCCCCGGGCTTGCAATTGTTCTATATAGTTCAATAAATAATTTTGTGATCTTATTTTATCCATAATAAAAGTAACTATTTGCGATAAGGGGATTCGCTATCACCTTATCGCAAATAATAACATTAATATATATAAATAAAAAATCAAGTTTTATTAACTCTATTTTGTAATTGGACACTCAAAAAATTAACTTCTATGAAAATTTAAAGTCAAACTACTTTTTGATAATGTGATAAAGTTAAGACCTGGCACTTTATTACTTGGCACTTTATGACCTTATAAAATCAGATACAATGGATGAAAAAAAGAAAGACTAAATGGAGAAAATAATGGCACGTAAGATAAATAAAGATGAATTAATTGATTATAGTAAATTTCTGATTACAGTTAAAGATAGAATTAGACAATCCCAGGTTAAAGCAGCATTATCAGCAAATACAGAAATGATTATTATGTATTGGGATATAGGAAGGATGATTGATGAAAAACAGAAAAAAGAAGGCTGGGGAGCATCTGTAATACCACACCTTTCAAAAGACATACAAAATGAACTGCCTGAAATTAAGGGTTTTTCAGAAAGAAATATTGGCTATATGATCCGTTTTTCTCGTGAATATCCAAATTTGTTAATTTTGCAACAGCCTGTTGCAAAATTAACAAAACAAAAATCCGGGTCAAAAGGGCAACAGCTTGTTGCCCAACCAAACGAATCAAATATGCCACAGCTTGTGGCAAAATTACCCTGGGGACATAATGTACTATTAATGCAAAAAATAAAGGATATTAATATTCGTTTCTGGTATGTGCAGAAAACATTGGAAAATGGCTGGAGTCGTAATGTTTTAAATATAATGATAGAAAGTGATCTATATAAGAGAAGGGGGAAAGCTGTTACAAATTTCAAAACAAAACTTCCATCAATTCAATCCGATTTAGCCACTCAGGTATTAAAAGATCCTTATATTTTTGATTTTCTTACATTAGAAGAACCATTTCATGAACGGGAATTAGAAGTAGGATTATTAAAACATCTTAAAAAATTTTTAATTGAACTTGGGCAGGGATTTGCATTTGTAGGGAGACAATACCATCTTGAAATTGGTGAAAATCATCATTATTATATTGATTTACTGTTTTATCATTTAAAACTGCGTTCTTATGTAATTATTGAACTGAAAAAAGGTGATTTTAAACCTGAATATACCGGAAAAATTAATTTTTACTGTAATGTAGTTGATGACACACTAAAACATAAAACAGATAATCAGACTATTGGATTGATTTTATGTCAAAATAAGAAGAAAATTCTGGCAGAATATGCTTTAAGAGGAATAGATAAACCTGTTGGGATTTCAGAATACAAACTTACCCGCATTTTACCTAAAAAATTAAAATCAGTTTTACCAACTATTAAAGAAATTGAAAAAGAAATGAGTAAGAAGAAGATATAAAATATTATTATGAAAGAAAATATCAAAGGAATTATGACATCTACTGATTTTTCAAGACATGTAAAAGATCTTGTTTCATTATTTATGCGGTTATATGATTTTAATATTGATCAGATCAAACAAGTAAATAAAAATTCAAAAAAAAGCACTATTGAAAAAGAATTACTTAAGGCAATGGTAACAAAAATAAGAATGTCTTTTAAAGCCTATTTTTTGTTGATAAAAGATGGATTCAGATATGATTCCTTTTGTATTTTAAGAAATATTTTTGAAACAGTTCTTACATTGAAATATATTTTTTTTAAAGATAATTTTGAAAATAAAGCAATTCGTTTTATAGAATATTCCAACATTATTAATTATAAAATAACAAATATTTACTTACAATATAATCAGGATAATGATAACACCAAAAAAATTATTAAAATAAAAGAAGATTTAAAAAAAAAGAGAACTGAATTTAAAAATAAATATTTAAATAATTCAAAAGATAAGAAGAAAATAAAATCATGGGCTAATCTTTCAATTGAAGCAATGTCACATGCTATAGGAATGCAATATGATTATGATATAGGTTATCGTATATGGTCAGGCTTTGTACATAGTGATATTAATAGTTTATCGAAATATACTGAATATTCAGAGCAAAAATTTACAGTTCGTGAACAAATGGATTATAATGTTGAAGCGGACCTTTCGTTTATTATTATATATTTTTTAGATATGATTACTTTGGTTAATAAAAAATTTGAATTGAGTAATGATAATAAAATTTTAAAGTTAGATAAAAATTTAAAGGATATAATAGAGAAATATGGAAAAATTAAATCATACAATTTTTAACCTGATATATTTAAATTTTATTATAACTTATACTTTCTGAAGATAAAATCAACAACTTTCAAAAAAAAGTTGCCATGTCTTAACTTTTTTGTACTGCTGATTCGTTTATATTCAATAAATTTTAAAGCTCCCTATGTGATAAAGATGGAGAATATTTTAATAAATCAAGAAGTTCTATTTGTTTATCTGTAAGTTTCTGACCACCTTTTCTGACTACCCTTTCTGACCACCTATTTCGAAAAAAAAAGGTGACAGGTCTTAACTTTATCACTTTCTATACTATTATTAATAAAAACCAGTACCGGGTTCTTAAACCCTTTTTTTTTATAAAGACCAGGTCCTTGTACTAAAAATAAACTTCTTATACTATATCATTTATTGATATTGACTGCCAGGTAAAAGCTAATTGCGGCATTTCATTCCATATTTGTCCATTTAATATCCGCCCTGTTTTCTTTTTATTAACTCCACCCCATTGTTTAAAAAAGAAAGGCACATTTTGTTCATCACATTGTTCCTGAATTTCCATCACCCATTCTTCTTCTACTGGACGTGCTCCTGGCCCTGATTCTCCGCCTACTATTACCCAATCAATATTATCTAAATCTATTTTACCAACTGAACCTATAAGAGGTTCAAAAGAGATGAATTTTATTTTAGCATTTATTCTTTTTAAATTATCCATTCGTTGAATATAATTACTATTTTCTATTGTTACACCCATCCATATATGATCCTCCCAGTTTAACTGATTTGAAACTTTAAATAATCTTTTAGCTCTTTTGGTTAATATTTGATAATGATGCCAATTAGCTTTATTCATTATGTTAAAAACTTTTTTTATAAAATCAATAGGGATTTTCTCATGAAATAAATGTATCCTCTCAAAATTTCATGGTAAATAGCAAATATTTACAATAGCCATTGACT
>CBDVEP010000186.1:0-4287 GCA_965373035.1 uncultured bacterium | reverse complement strand
AATATTTTACATTTATTATGGGGTCAAATGTCAAATGTTGAGACCTGACCCCTTGGAGATTAAGACATAATGAGTGATTATAATTTTAAAGAAATTGAAGAAAAATGGCTGAAAATCTGGAAAGAAAAAAAGATTTTTAAATCCACTATGGATAAGGATAAAGAAAAATACTATGTTCTTGTTATGTTTCCTTATCCTTCAGGCAGAATTCATATGGGGCATGTCAGGAATTATGTAATTGGTGATTTAATTGCCCGTTTTAAAAAAATGAAAGGATTTAACGTGCTTCATCCAATTGGCTGGGATGCTTTTGGACTTCCAGCAGAAAATGCAGCAATAAAGCAGAATGTTCATCCTGCAAAATGGACTTATGATAATATTAATTATATGAAATCCCAGTTGGACAGGATAGGTCTTTCCTATGACTGGGACAGGGAACTTGCTACCTGTGATGAATCATATTATAAATGGAACCAGTGGTTTTTTATTAAATTTTACGAAAAAGGACTTGCGTACAAGAAAAAATCATGTGTGAACTGGTGCATGAAATGCAATACAGTACTTGCAAATGAACAGGTGATTGATGGAAAATGCTGGCGATGTGATACACAGGTTGAATTAAAAGAATTAGACCAGTGGTTTTTTAAAATTACTGATTATACAGATCAGTTATTAAAAGACCATAAATTACTGGAAGGGAACTGGCCTCTTCGGGTTTTAGCTATGCAGAAAAACTGGATTGGGAAATCTACAGGGGTAACAGTTAA
This sequence comes from uncultured bacterium, assembly GCA_965373035.1. Taxonomy (GTDB): domain Bacteria; phylum Spirochaetota; class JAHITG01; order JAHITG01; family JAHITG01; genus CBDVEP01. Next base: position 3,520 of record CBDVEP010000186.1, on the reverse strand, counting down.
TTTTAAACTTGAGAATGGAGAGCATTTTCCTATTTTTACTACCAGGGCTGATACAATTTATGGTGTTACTTTTATGGCACTATCACCAGAACATCCATTTGTTAAAACTATTATTAAAGATGCAGATAAAGATTTAAAAAAAAGTTTAGAAAGTTTTATTAATAAAGTTCAAAAAGAAGATATTGAAAAAAGAAGAACAGGAGATTATGAAAAAGAAGGTATTTTTACAGGAAAGTATGTGATTAATCCACTTAATAATAAAAAAGTGCCTTTATATCTGGCTAATTTTGTTCTTATGGAATATGGTACTGGAGCTATTATGGCAGTCCCTGCTCATGACCTGCGGGACTTTGAATTTGCCAGGAAGTATAAAATCCCAATTAAAGTAGTTATTCATCCCAAAGAGGAAGAATTAGACCCTGAGAAGATGGAACAGGCTTATATTGAAGATGGTATTATGACCAATTCAGAGCCTTTTAATGACAAAAATAATCAGGAAGCTAAAGAATTGATCATGGATTACATTGAAGATAAGAAATTTGGTAAAAGGACAATTAATTTCAGGTTAAAGGACTGGCTGATTTCAAGGCAAAGATACTGGGGAACACCAATTCCCATTATTTATTGTGATAAATGCGGTATGGTTCCTGTTCCTGAGGAAGATTTACCTGTTGTACTGCCAAAGGATATTCAATTGAAATCTAAAGGAGCTTTAAGTTTATCAGGTTTCGAGGGTTTTTATAAAACAACCTGTCCAAAGTGCGGTGGCGAAGCAAAAAGGGAAACCGATACAATGGATACTTTTATGGATAGTTCATGGTATTTTTGCCGTTACTGTTCATCTAAAGATGATAAACGCCCTTTTAATAAAGAAGAAGTTAATTACTGGATGCCGGTTGACCAGTATATTGGCGGGATTGAACATGCTATTTTACATTTACTTTATTCAAGATTTTTTAATAAAGTTATGAAGGATTTAAATTTGTTAGATACTCCGGAACCTTTTAAAAAGCTTTTAACCCAGGGGATGGTTACTCTCGGGGGGACTGCCATGTCTAAATCTAAAGGAAATGTTGTTGACCCTGATGAACTGGTAGGAAAATTTGGGGCAGATGCTTTGAGATTATTTATTTTATTTGCTGCACCGCCTGAGAAGGATCTGGAGTGGAATGATAAAGGAATTGAGGGCTCTTTCAGATTTTTAAACAGATTATGGAAATTTATTAATGAAAAAACAGGTAAAATAAAATCTTTTAAAAATGATAAACTTCAGTTAGAAGCTCTTAATGCTCAACAAAAAGAATTATATACATTTTTAAACAAAACCGTAAAAAAAGTTACAGATGATATGGAAAAGACATTTCATTTTAATACATCCATAGCTGCTGTTATGGAATTAATGAATGAATTAACTAAATATGATTTTAAGACTGATGAAGATTTTATTTTATTAAATGAGATTATAAAAAAAATATTAATTATTATTAATCCTTTTATTCCTTTTTTAACAGACGAATTATGGGAAAGAGTAGGTTATACTGGAAATGCAAACAATCAGGATTGGGCAGGATATAATAAAGATTATATCAGTTTTAATACTTATACCATGGTAATTCAGGTCAATGGGAAGATAAGGAGTAAAATAGAGGCTGAACTGGATACAGATATTGAAGCAATGAAGGAGATGGCATTAAATGATGACAAAACAAAGGAATGGACTATTGATAAAGAGATTATTAAAGTAATACCTGTAAAAAATAAATTAGTAAATATTGTTGTTAAATAAAATGAAAGTTAGTGGATTTACATTTGTTAAAGATGCTGTAAAATATTGCTACCCTGTAATAGAATCTATTAAATCAATGCTTCCTATCTGTGATGAAGTTATTGTAAATATAGGTATGCCTGATACAGATGGTACATTAAAATATATTCAGAAAAACATAAAAAGTAATAAAGTAAAAATAATAAAAACAAAATGGGACCCTCTTTTTAAAGTAAAAAGCCGTATATTGGCACAGCAGACTAATATTGCTTTTTATAAATGTACAGGTGACTGGTGCTTGTATTTACAGGCTGATGAAGTACTTCATGAAGATGAGCATGAAAAAATATTACAGTGTATGTATGAGAACTTGCATAATAATCAGGTACAAGGGCTTCTTTTTCATTATATTCATTTTTTCGGGAGTTATAAAACTTATGTTAAATCTTTTCACTGGTATAAAAGAGAGATCAGGATTATTCGTAATCACATAGGCATTACTTCCTGGCGTGATGCCCAGAGTTTCAGGCTGGATGGAAAAAAATTAAATGTAAAGCAAAGCCGGGCGCGGGTATTTCATTATGGCTGGGTACGACCACCTAAAGCCATGATTGCTAAAAACCAGTATCATGATTCTCTTCATCATGGAAATAAGGTTTATAATGAAGAGAAAGAAAAATATAATATTTATTTTAATTTTATAGATCAAATTGACCCTTTTATGATTGCAAAGTATAAGCAATCACATCCAAAGGTTATGTCTGGAAAAATTAAAAAATGGAAATACATGTTTAATAAATCTAAGAGCAGGCATAAATCATCTTTCCGGGATATACGCTGGAGGCTTTCTGATGTTTTTGCTGATTTAACAGGACTTCGAATAGGTGAGTATAAGAATTTTAAATTAATTAAATAATGATTGAAAAAGCAACATTAGAACAGCTTAAATCTTGGTTTGCAGATTATGTGAACAGATTTTATTCAGAAGATGCAGGGCATAATTTGAATATTTCTTTGAAAGAAGAACATACTAAAAGGGTTTGTAATGAGATTATTAACATTGGAAAAAGTCTTGATCTGGATAAGGAATTTCTTTATCTATCAGAATTAATAGCTCTTTTTCATGATATAGGCCGTTTTGAACAATATACACGTTACGGCACATTTGCAGATAAAAAGTCTGAAGATCATGCTGCGCTCGGAGTTCGGATTATTAATGAAGAAGGAATTCTTAAAAGTTTTAATGAGTCAAAACGTTCAATTATTTTACGCACTATTGCTTATCATAATCAAGCGGAATTACCATTAGAAGAAACCCAAGAGTGTCTTCTAATGGTAAAATTGCTGCGTGATGCTGATAAAATTGATATCTGGCGTGTTGTTACGGATTATTATTTTCGGGAAGATAAAACACGAAATAAAAGTATAGAGCTTGATTTACCTGATACACAGGAGATTTCAGATGAAGTTACAGCAGATATTTTAGCCGGGAAAATTGTAAGAACAGATGATATTAAAACCCTTAATGATTTTAAAGTCCTTCAGATGAGTTGGGTTTTTGATTTAAATTTTCCATATACTTTTCAAGTAGTACTGGAAAGAAAATATATGGAAAAAATTCGGGATGCTATTTCAAACACTACTAAAGCTGATGAAATTTACTCAATAATTAAATTATATCTTAACCAAAAAACTAAATAATTAAATGTTCAATGGGGTCAGTCGTTCAAATTACAAAAATTTTAAAATTTTTGT
>CBDVEP010000185.1:0-4312 GCA_965373035.1 uncultured bacterium | reverse complement strand
ATAAATAAAGCCACAAGCTATAACAGGATATAAATATTTTAAAAATAATATAATTCGGTTTTCAGGATATTGAGAATATAATTTATGGATTACTATTATAAAAACAAGATAAAGAATAAAAGAAATAAAATAGAAGAGCATATTATTTATTTTATTTCTATAAATAATTAATATGATTAAAACCCATGATATATATATGAACCCAATTATATCAGTTAAATTATATTTTTTATTTTTCAATTAACAATTCCTTTTTTAACAATCTATTGTGCATAAATTTTATCTTCATCTACTTTGACAATTTTTACTTTTTGGATCTCACCAATTTTATCTTTATAAATTGATAAAGGTAACAAAACAGGAATGTAGTTTGAACTTAATGCAGAAACAAACCTGTTTTTAATAAATTTATTTTCTATAAGAACATTAATCCTTTTATTTATTAAACTTTGATAATATTTCATTTTAAATTTTTTTTCATAATCCAGTAATATCTTACTTCGTTTATGTTTTATAATTTCAGGAACACTATTTTTAAATAAAGAAGCTTTAGTATTCTCTCTTGAAGAATATTTAAAAACATGGAGATAAAAAATATTATTATTTTTTAAAAAATTAAATGTTTGAATAAAATCATCATCTGTTTCACCGGGGAAACCAACAATAATATCTGTTCCAATAATCACATCATTGTTAATATTTTTTAATTTATTTATTATTTCACTGTATAAATTAATTTCATATGGTCTTTTCATTAAATGAAGGATTTTATCAGAAGCAGATTGTAAAGGGATATGAAAATATTTACATATCTTTTTATGTTTTAATATTTTTATCAAATCATCATTTATATTAGTAGGCTCAATAGATGATAGCTGTATTTGTTTTAAATCTTTAATTCTAATTAATTCTATTAACAAATCTTTTAAATTTTTATTTTCATCATTATAATTCCCTATATTTATGCCTGTTAAAACAATTTCTTTATAATCCTGATATGCCAGATATTCGGCAGTCTTTATAATTTTATTAAAAGGCTCACTTCTGCTTTTTCCTCTTGCTAATCTGACTTTACAATAAGTACACCCGTGATTACACCCATCCTGAATTTTAATATAGGGCCTGGTCCTGGCTGTTGTATATTGTGTTAATGAATCATTAGGAACATATTGCTTTGGATGTATTTTTTTAAGTATATTTAGTTTATCATGATTATTTACAAATAAATCAATGGCATTTAATTTTCTTAAATCTTTTTCATTAGTTTCAACCATGCATCCTGTTGCAATAAGAAAGGCATCAGGATTCTCTTTCCTTATTTTTTTAATCAATTTTTTAGACTTTATATCTGCATGTTGAGTAACAGTACATGTGTTTATTATACAAATATCAGCATTTTTATTTACTTCGTTATAACCATTATTTTTCAAATTACTCTTAATATAATCAGCTTCAAACTGGTTTAAACGGCATCCAAGATATTTAATTAGAACATTTTTTTTATGCATTTCATTATCTTTTTTTACGACGTAACCTTTTTTTTATCTTTTTTAATTGTTTTTTAGCATTTGAAAAATCTTTATTTAATTTTAAGCATTTCTGGTAACTATCCTTTGCTTTTTCCAAATTTTTTAAACTTTCATAGGACAATCCAAGATTATAATAAAAAAAATAAATACTGCTGTCAAGAGCAATCGCTGTTAAGAATGCAGTATTTGCCTTATTATCCTGGTTTAATTTTAAATAAACCAAACCAATTAAATTGTAATAATATGCGTTTTCAGGATTAAAAGATATTGCCTTTTGAAATGATAATCTTGATTTTTCATAAATGGCTTTATTATAATAAATCTGTCCTAATATATAAAAAAGTCGGTCATTTTCTTCTTCATTTTGAAGAGCATAAATGCATAATTTTTCTGCCAGGTTATAAATACCAGTAATCAGATAAATATCTGCTAATTCAATGTATAAATTTATATTATTGGGCTGTAATTCTATGGCTCTTTTAAATGCAAGAACAGCATTATCATTATCACCCAATATTTTTGATACTTTACCAAGATAATAATAACCAGTAAAATTATTTATATCATCTTTAATAATTTCTAAAAATATAGTTTTCGCTTCTTTATATTTTCTTTTTTTATAGTGTTCTATACCTTGTTTTAAATCTGCACCAGATATACTATAAAATGAGAATATTATAAATATTAATATTAAAATAAATTTTAGTTTCATATTCTATTCCACCATATAATGTATTTTTTTATAATATCATAACAACTTTTTAAATTCTTTTTCTGAAATAATCTTTATACCAATTTTTTTCGCTTTATCATATTTCAAACCAGGATTTTCACCTGCTAATACATAATCTGTATTTTTACTCACACTATCTATAACATGACCTCGGTTTTCTTCTATAATTTTTTTAATCTCATTTCTTTTGTACTTTTCTAATGTACCGGTTACAACTATCTTTAAACCTTTTAATTTATCACTTTGTTTTATCTGATGTATTATTTTTACACCAGCTTTTAAAAGTTTATCAATAATCTTTAAATTTTTATCTGTTTTAAAAAAATTATATATACTTTCTCCTGCTTTAGGACCAATTTCATGGATATTAACCAAATCCTCTAAAGCAGCATTTTTTAATGATTTTAAAGAATTGTAATATTTTGCTAATACTCTTGATGTATGTTCCCCTACATATCTAATACCTAAAGCATTTAAAAATCGATTAAAAGGAACATTCTTTCTATTTTGTATAGCTTTTATCATATTATCAGCTGATTTTTCACCCATTCTGTCAAACTGTAATAAGTCTTCTTTCTTTAAATAATAAAAATCAGCAATATTTTTTAAAATATTATTTTTTGCTAATTTGTGTATCCATTCTACTCCAATACCTTCGATGTCCATTGCATCCCTATGAGTAAAATATATTAAATTTTCTATTATTAATGCAGGGCAATCAGGATTAAGACATCTTGGAATAATTTCACCTTTTAATTTTACTACTTTTGTATCACAAACAGGACATTTTTTTGGAAAAAAAAATGGTTTTAAATTTTCAGGTCGTTTTTCTTTTATGACCTTATTTATTTTAGGAATAACATCTCCAGCACGGTGAATAACAACAGTATCTCCGACTCGAATGTCCAACCTGTTTATTTCATCTGGATTGTGTAATGTTACTCGTGAAATAGTAACACCGCTTAATTTTACTGGGTGAAGAAATGCAACTGGTGTTAAAGCACCGGTACGACCAACCTGCACAATAATCTCTTTAATTACTGCTTCTGCTTCAGATGGCTTAAACTTCCATGCAACAGCCCAACGCGGAGAATGTGTCAATTCTCCCAGTATATTCTGCTTTTCAAATTCATTAACCTTTATAACTATACCATCAATATCATACTTTAAGTTCTTTTTTTCATTTTCAAATTTTTTATGTGTTTTAATAATTTCATCTACTTGATTTACTACTGCATTATTCTGATTGATTTTAAATCCCCATTTCTTTAAATAATTATTTAAATCAGATATTTTTTTCACATTATATTTTGCAGATAAGGGTTCACCAATACCATAAACAAACATATTCAGTTTTCTCTCTGCTGTTATGTGTGAATCCAATTGACGAATAGAGCCAGCAGCAGCATTTCTTGGATTAGCAAATATTTTCTTACCCTGGTCAGCATAATTTTCATTTAATTCTTTAAAATCATTTTTAAACATAATTACTTCACCGCGTATAACAAGACGATCAGGATAATCATCACCCTGAAGTTTTAAAGGGATAGATTTAATAGTTTTAATATTATTAGTCACATCTTCTCCTTCTATCCCGTTTCCCCTTGTTGAGCCTATAACTAAAATTCCACTTTCATATATTAGCTCAACAGCCAGGCCATCATATTTCTGTTCTATATAATATTCGATATTTTCAATATCTAATTCTTTTTTAATCCTATTATGAAAATTCATAAATTCATCCTGGTTTAATGCATTATCCAGACTTAACATGGGAGTAGGATGAGCAACAGTATTAAATGCCTTTAAAGGTTCTGCTCCAACACGCTGAGTGGGAGAATCAGCAGTTTTTAAAGCTGGATACATATCTTCAATTTTTTTCAACTGGTTAAACAATTTATCATAATTTTCATCACTAATAACAGGATCATCCAGTACATAATATTTATAAGAATAGTTGTTTAACTGCTTTTTTAATTTTTCTGCTTCTTTCTTTATTTCTTCAGGAACCTCAAATAAATTCATAAATATTATTTTACTAAAATTTAAA
>CBDVEP010000184.1:0-4379 GCA_965373035.1 uncultured bacterium | reverse complement strand
AACCAAATGAACCATATCGTCGTTGGTTTGAAGATAATTACTTTGATCTAATTGTATGGTATAAATCCGGCTCCTTTAAAAAGATAAAAAAAATAATTGGCTTTCAACTTTGCTATAACAGACATTACAATGAAAAAGCATTAACATGGTTTAAAGATAAAGGTTTTACACACGATACAGTAGATGATTCAAAAATATTTGGCATTAAATATACTCCGATATTAATTGCAGATGGTATATTTCCAACAAAAGATATTACAAATAAATTTAAAGACAGGAGTAAAAACATAGATAAAGAAATCACAGACTTAGTAATAGATAAAATCAAAGAATATGATATTAAACAATTAAAATAAAAAAAATTAGTACCACATCCTGATATATGTCTCATTTTAAAATTTAAATATTGACATATATTATAATACTGAACAATTTAATATCTTTACAAAGTCATGCACTATCTCCCTTTCTTAGCAGATTTTATATAAAGGCAAACAAATGCTCTTTTGAAGAATCAATAGAACGCCCGCCTCTCCCTCTCTGACAGATTATATCCCTGAATCACACATCTAGACTTTGTTACTGTGTCTCTTCATGCCCACCATAAAGGGATTGCTCCTGTTTTTTATTGTAGAGTAAGTTTTTTTATTGCCTGTTTATCTTTATCCCTGATTGTGTGAAATCGAACTCCTAGTTTATAATTTTGTGAATCTGACTTCTTGACCCATACTATCTTTCCCCTGGTTAATATTTTTTCATCATATCCTGGGATTTTAAATTTCAATATAACATTGATTCCAACATCTTCAAAATCAGACATAATTAAAAGTATCCCTCCAATACTGATATTTTCAGATTTTATTCTGCCAAAGGAAATATCATCCTCATCAAATGTCTGATACCATACGTTCAAACTATTATCAATTCTTGTGTGTTCCCTTTTTTCCATAATTATTGCCCCTCAATAAAATTATAAAATTAATATATTAAAATAAATAACAAAGTCAAATAAAATCACAGTGATTAACATTTAAAATAAATAACTAAGTGAGAAAGAATGCTGAATGGACTGATCACCTTCATTTACAAGTTTTAAACCATAATCAAATTTAATCTGCATATATTTTAAACCCAATCCTGTGGAAAACCCTGAAAAAACATCATCCATAGATGAAATAGAATATCCAATACGTAAAAAAAGCATATCATTATGAGCATATTCCAACCCTGTATTCATTCTAAAAAAAGTATCATAGACAAACTCAAGTAAAGGAATTAACATGGCATTGTGTTCAAACCCTGCAAATCTGTATCCCGCTCCTATCCTGATTTTTACAGGAAGAGAACTTCTCTCTTTGCGTAATTTTGGCCCAATTCCAATATTTTGAATTGCAAAACCATATATAATATCACCCTGTATGTTACCTGGTTTAATTGCCCCATTAATCCCTGCATCAATGCTAAGTCCACTGCTTCTATACTTATATATTCTACTTGAAAAAAATTTCACAGATAATCCTATTGAAAGAGAAAACATCTTTTTATTCACTATTTCTCTTCCTGCTCCCAACATAAGCATAAATTCACTCATACTTAATTTATCTGATGAAAGGGACCCATCCATTAAATAATAATCAAAATCACCTGTATTATAAGAAATAACTGAAACCCCTAATGCAGCAATTGGCAGGGGATAAGCAAAGTTTCCAATAAAAAAACTTGTATCAAAAATCCATGGTATATAAGAGATTCCAGCATTCATTGATTTTATACTTCCCAATATACCGGGATTCTGCATGATAAAATTAACCTTGCCTATCTGCATTACACTATTATATGCCAGACCCATGCCTTCAGCAGAAGTTGAATCCAGCATTAATGTCGGAGCACTGCTTATTAAGCTATGATTTTCTGCATAAAGAGATAAGCATAATATAAATGTTAATAATATTAAAATAACTATGTTTTTCATTGGACTTTCTCTTTTTATTTTACTACTAAGAACTTATATGTTTTTTCAAAATCATCAGATTTAATTCTAATAAAATAAATACTGCCTCCCAGCAATTTACCATTAACTTTTCCATCCCAGTCAAAAAGGTCATAAGAATAATAAGTTTCATTCCATTCCTTTACCATCCCGCCTGCTGCATTGTAAACTGTAATAGTATAATCTCCATCCTTAATAAATGCAAAGCGTAATTTATTTTTTAAAGGATCTGAAAAATCCACTAAATTATTATATACTCCTACATTATTCTGAGGTATTTTAATTTCATCAAGCATCACAAGGTCATCTAATTTAACCCTGCCCCAGCCGTAAATATTATCCTTTCCTGGTGTGCCCATATCAACAGCATAATCAGTTATATAATCCCTAACTGTTTCCGGTGTGCCGGAAAAAGCATAAGCATTCCAGACTAAAGCAGCAGCACCTGCTATACATGGAGATGAGGATGAAGTTCCAGGAAAACGACCGTAAGTAAAATTTTCGTTATTGTCCACTCCTGAAATATCAGGTTTAATCCTGCCATCCTGTGTGGGACCCTGTGAGCTGAAATCCTCCTGAGGACCAGACGCCCAGTTACTGTAAGCAATGGCTCCAACAGTAAAGACACCTTTTGCATCAGCAGGAGCCATAAGGCTTCCTGCTTCTATATAAATATTAAAATCCTGATAAAAACTATATAATTGAAATTCCTTATCTATACCTGATTTTTTTTCAACCCTAACACCATACTTTACTGAAGAAGGATTATCAATACATATCGCTTCAATAGGATAATCATTACCATTCTGAATATCATCTGAAGATCCTGAGGGAAGCCATGATGCTCCTGACCAATAATATAAATGCAAATCATAATCATTACCACTCAAACCCCATTCATCATCCCAGCTTAAAAAAACACCTATAGTTTTTCCTGCTGTAACATCACCAATAATATTAATATTTGTTCCCGGATTATATTCATGATAAATCCCACCTGAAGTATACATCCCCTGAAAATGCCTTCTTGCTGAATTACCAGCAGAATTAACCCATAAAATACCATTATTATTAGCATCATCTGCAATGTCACAGATATAACCATCTCCCCGCCCCCATCCTGAAAGCACCCAGCCCATTGAATGATTAATAATCTTAATCCCATTATCTATACAATAATTTTTTGCATTTCCCAAGTCCACATCATCTCCTATTTTTATTAGATATAACTTGGCAGATGGTGCCATTTCACAAACAACTTCAGCTACTGCTGTTCCATGACAACTAACAGTATCTATGCCATCTTCTGTAAGGTCATAAGTTACAACATCATAGGGAAGCTGATTATTATAAATCGACCATGAAAGATTAGCAAATCCCTCATCAATAATTGCTACCTTTATGCCATCTCCATTAATACCCTTATTCTGAGGGATAGTAGCTCCTGTTAAAGAAACCTGCTCACCAATTATCCTGTGTGGAAATGGTTTATAAGGCTGCCTGACTAATCTAATGCCTTTACCTTTATTTAATTTCTTCAGGTCAGAAATTTTAATCCGTACCTTTAAAAGATTTTTATAAGTAGAAAAAATTTCGCCACTGGATTGCAAAATAAAATTCCTGACTTTTGAAGAATACCCCTGTTTTTCTGCCTCAACAATAACAGTTATCTTTTCCCCATGGACTTTAAACCCTTTCTGCTTTGCTGATTGCAAAGCTGGAGTTATCCCACTGATTTCTGATTCTTCGATTAAACGAATAAGCTTTGATGAAAGTTTGTCATATTTTGCATTTTCTTTTTTAAAATTCTTTGAACCTGAAAACTTATTACTTTGTGCATAAACAGGGTAAACAGGACAAGATAACAAAATAATTATTAAAATATATCGGATTGTTAAATATGACATAAACTTGTTATATTTTACTAATTTTATTTTTAAAGTCAAAAAAATGAAATTATGCCTTATGTAATTATATCAGGTTGTTGCAAATTTATTAATTATCTGCATATCTTCAGGTAAAACTTCATAAAATTCTATTCCAACATCATACTTTTCTGGATTTATCCGTCTTGTCCAGACAATTTTCCCCTTGGCTATTATCTCTTTTTCACAATCCGGAATCTTTATCTTTATCAGAAGGGCAGTCCCTACATGTTGGACATCTTCCATCTCTAACTGTATTCCTCCAGCACCAATATTTTTTGATGGCTCTTTGCCAAATGAAAAATCCCCTTCTTCATAAATAGTCTGGTACCAAATTTTAAAATCAGTTGGAATTCTTGCAAATTTCCTTTTTTCTCTCTGACCCATATTAATCTCCTCTTTTACAATCTATTATTTTCAGTACAATTTTAATATTTTTTGTAATAATTCAGATTTTCTAAAAA
>CBDVEP010000183.1:0-4521 GCA_965373035.1 uncultured bacterium | reverse complement strand
CTAAATCGTCCGGGTTATTATTGGATTCGGACTTATTAATGATATATTTAATAAGTATAGAGAAAAGACCCTTTTTCTTCTTCCTGCCATGTTTTAAAATATTAGTTATAATTTCCTCAACTGCTAATACAAAATTATATGTATTACTATCATCTTTTATTCCTTTAGCACCAGCTTCAAGCATAACTGCTTCACTTACAAGCTGAATTGGATAAAGAAAATTTGTACTTGGTATTAAATTAATTGAGATAATTTTTTTAATGTTTTTATTATTCATCAGTAGTTATTAACCTTAAAGCATCATCCAAATCTTCTGTTATTTTAAAAAATTGTTCTAACCTTGTAAGTTTAATTACTTTTGCAACAGAAGACTGTAAACTGCAAAGAATAAATTTCTTTCCTTCTTCTTCTACTCCCTTCATTATACGAAAAAACTCCCCTATACCTGAAGAAGAAATATATTCTAATTCTATTAAATCAAAGATAATATGCTTATAATACTTAAGTGTTTGGCATTCTTCTGAAAATTTTTTCATAACAGTTGTATCAAGTTTTCCTTTAAGATGGACAACGTAGAAAAGGTCATTATCTTCAATTGTTATTTCAATTGAATCAGTCAACATATTATACCTCCACTTTATTAACTTCGCTAAGTTATTTTACTTATAGCCTCGTTTTCTGTTTGGAAAATACAAAATTTGTCATATAGTTTAGTTAACTCAATGATCTTTTTTACAGAAGGGGCTAAACTAAAAATTAAAAATTGTTTGTTGTTTTCTCTGGCAACCTTATCCAGATTAAATAAAGCACCGGCACCTGAAGAAGACATATAATTCACATTTGTAAAATCCATTATAATATTAGATTTTTTAGCTATTTCTTTAAAATAATTCAGAAACTCTGTATAAATGTCTGTCCTAATGTCACCATTTAATCTAAAAATAATCATATTTTCCCTTTCATCAGGTTGAATTGTTAAACCTTTTAATTGCATATTATCCTCCTTTATATTCAATTAGTATAAAGGTCATATCATCATGTTGGGGTGCATCTTTTGTAAACTCAGCAATTTTACTTATAACAATTTCTATTATTTTATCAGCATTAAATTCTTTGTATTGTTTAATGGTTTCTTTTAATCTTATATCATTAAATTGTTCCTGTGCAATATTTTCAGCCTCAGTTATACCATCAGTATATAAAATAATTAAGTCACCTTTTTTTAATTGAAATCTGTAATTTTTATATTCAGTGTTCTCTAACATACCAATCGGCAATTCCCCTTTTTCCTCTATAAAAAATTTATCCTCTGATCTCCTATATACTAAAAGAGGAAGATGGCCTGCATTGGTAAAAATCAATTCACCAGTCCTTTTATTTAAGATAATAAAAAATAAAGTAGCATATTGTTCACCTTTAAAATCCACCACAATCCTTTTATTTATAATATCCACCAACTCAGCAGTGGAATTCATTATTCCTCCTTTATATGTATGAAATAATGTTCTTATCGTAACCATAACCAGCGCTGCAGGAATTCCTTTTCCAAACACATCACTTATCATAACTCCTATATGGTCATTATCTATCTGAAAATAATCATAATAATCTCCACCTACCCCAAATACTGTATTAAAATATTTTGCAACATGCACTTCCGAAAATTCCATATTCTCCTCTGGAACAAGTGAATTCTGTATCTTTTTTGCCATACTGTAAAGATTTTTCTCTACTTCTTTCTCAACCAGTAAACCCTGGTATTGCTTTAGATCTTCTGCCATTTTATTAAATTCATCTGCTAAATATCCTAACTCATCTTTATTTTTAATATTAATCTTATAATCAAGCTCTCCTTTACCAAATGACCTGATCCCATTAACAAGTATTTTAATAGGATTTGTTGTGATATTTGCCAACAGAACAGCACCAATAATTCCTATAATAAGAGTTACTATAACAACATAAAAAGAAGTTGTTAAAATATTCTTTCTAACCAATGCAATATTATTAAAGATGCTTTTTGTAGAATAACCTATACGTACTACTCCAATCTTCTTACCCCTGAAAAACATTGGACTGCTAATGTTATATTCTTCAGATAAATTATAAGGAGAAAATTCCGGTTGGATAAGAACATTATCAGATTTTAATGCATTTTTACTTAACCTGTCAGTTAATTTATCTCCTGTTTTTTCAACACCCTTTGAATGTCCTAAAACAATATTTTTAATATCTGTAATAATAACATACTCCACGTCCTTAAAATAAGATACTTTTTCAACAGTATTCACTAATAACAGGTCATCCTGTGAGACAATAGCATCACATGCTGTAAAAGACAAATAATCAATAGAAAGGCTCATATTCCTCTGAAGTTCCTGTGCTAACTGCCCTTCTTCCCTTCTGGTAATAGAATATGTTAAAACAAATGATATAATTGAAACAATTGTAATAATTAATAAAATTACAAAAACACTTAATTTTAATTTTAACCCGAATTTAATTTTATTTTCCATGGAAGATGAAGTCTTGTTTTGAGAACTATTCATGCTATCATTAAAAATTTCATTTTTGTTTTTCTTCTGATTATTTAGCTTTTCTTTTTGACTTTGGTGCCTTTCCAACTTTCATTTCTCCTTTCTTTCTCATCTTTATAAAAAATAATTAACAATTTTTAAGATTAAAGTCAATTAATTATATAACAATTGATTTATTTCTCCTGCAATTTTTTTAACAACACCTTTTTTTCCAAGAGAATTTTTCACCTTCTTTAAAGCCAGAATCATTTTATCCCTGTAATTTTTATTTAATAGAATATTATCCATTTCCAGAACTAAATTATTCACTGTCAGATCTTTTTGAACTATCTCTTTAACAATTTCTTTACTTGCTATTAAATTTATAAGACTAATATAAGGTACTTTAATTAATAAATATTTTACAATAAGATAAAAAAGTTGATCTACTTTATACAATACAACAATCGGTAATGTAAAATAAGCCGCCTCCAGTGTTACAGTTCCTGACACACAAAGACCTGCAAAAGCACTGTGAAACAGATTATAATTCTCTTTTTTAATAACAAGAATATTTTTTATGTTATATTCTTTTATATAATGATTGATTAATTTATCACTTACTGTATCAGCAACATTAATAATAAAAAAAAGATTTTCATGTTTTTTCTCCAGTATTTGAGCAGTTCCCAATAAAAAAGGAATATGAAGGCAAATTTCCTGGTTACGGCTTCCTGGTAATAATGCAATGATTTTTTTATTAAAAGGAATGTGATATTTTCTGTAAAAATCCTTTTTGGAAAGTTTTACACAGATATTACTTATACAGATATTATCTATAACAGGGTGGCCAAAATATTTATAAGGAACTTCTTCCTTTTTATATAATTCACTTTCAAATGGCAAAATAGGAATAACCAAATCTGCAAATTTTTTTATTTTTTTTACTCTGCTGTAATGCCATGCCCAGATTTGAGGCGGTATGTAATAAACTATTTTAATATTAAATCTTTTTGCATATTCTGCGATTATAAAATTAAATCCTGGAAAATCAATTAAAATAATAATATCAGGCATTTCAGCTTTTATAAACTTTTTTACAATATTAATTTTCTTTTTAATATAAAAATATTTTTTAATTACTTCCAAAAATCCAATAATAGAAATTTCTTTATAATCTATAATAATTTTGCAATTTTGTTTTTTTAATAAACTTCCTCCTACTGTAAAAAATTTTACCTGTTTATTGATTCTGTGAATTTCTTTTATAAGATTAGATGCATGAATTTCCCCTGAAAGCTCACCGCAAGAAATAAAAATCTTTTTATAATCCATAAATACACATATGATTTTTATTAGCAAAATCCAATACTTTCCCCATTTCCGGGACCATAACCATTCCTGCTTCCAGTCCTATTTTATTAATCTGAAGATTTCTTAATGATTTTATTGTATTTAACCCAAAAGCTGGAAGGTCATATTTCAAACTATGTCCTTTTTTTACAACTTTTATAAAATAATTTTCTTTTAATAAAAGAGGCTTTGAACGGCTGATCATTTTATCCGTACCTTCAATCCCCTCAACAGATATAACAATTTTATTCCCTGTGATTATTGACTGCCCAATACCCAACAGGGCAACTTCTTTTGCTTTTATAAATCCCCATTTTAAACTTGCTATGTCTTTTTTTGAAATTTTCTTTTTTGTTATACATCCCTTATTCACAATTAAATCATAAAAAAAATTTTTCTGGGAAAGGCATTCAATTTTATTCTTCTGGAAAAAATCAACAATTCCCTGAAGCAGGGAAGCATCACTATAATCTTTTAATTTAAGAAATAATTTCAAAGTTGTTAAATCAAATTTTAAAATTTTTAAAAGGTTTATTTTCTCTATTTTACCTGTAAGTAAAATAGAATTTACTTTTTCCTTTTTTAAAATTTTTAAAATATGGTTTAAACATCCTATCTGGGTTTTATAAAGTTTAATATTTTTATATTTTTC
>CBDVEP010000182.1:0-4594 GCA_965373035.1 uncultured bacterium | reverse complement strand
AAGCTATTAAATTACTTTTAAAAATAATAGAAAAAGATCAAAAACCAGCTATTTTTCGTTTACCTGTAAATTTAGTTATAAGAGAAACCGCATAAAATTATACTAAAGAATTTAATATTTCAGCGCCTTTTTTCAATGTTTCAATACTGGATGCAAAAGAAATACGGAAATTTGTATCCTGCTCTGAAAAGACATTTCCAGGGATAATTAGAACATTGTTTTTTATTGCTTTTTCTGTGAATTCAGCTGCCTTTTTTCCAGGTGCTTCGGGGAAAATATAAAAAGCTCCTTCAGGCTTTATAATATGAAATTTGCTTTTTAAATGATTATAAATCGTATCACGTTTTAATTTATAGTCTTCTTTGATTTTTGACAGGTCATAATCCAGGTTTTCTAAAATAGCATATTGAAATGGAGCAGGGGCACAGACAAAAGTGTACTGTTGAAGTGTAATCATCTCTTTGATTACTTTTTCCGGGGCCATTGCCACTCCAAGACGCCAGCCTGTAACAGAAAAGTTTTTTGAAAAACCTTTTAGAACAAGAGCATTACTGGTGAAATCAAGAATACTGGTAAAATGGTTGTTATAAACATAAGTATCATATATTTCATCACTAATAATAAAAAGTTTGTTTTCTTTTGCTATTTTATAGACCAGTTCGATCTCCTCTCTTGAATGGACCATCCCTGTGGGATTATTAGGAGAATTAATTATAATTAATTTTGTTTTGTTTGTAATTTTATCTTCTAATGTTTTTTGATTAATTTTAAAATCAGGATAAATATTATAAAAAACAGGTTTGCCTCCTGTTAAGTTAACAAGATGTTTATACATAACAAAATAAGGGTCAGGGATTAATACTTCATCACCTGGGTCAAGTAGAACCATAAGAGCCAGAAGCAGACCTCCTGATACACCGGATGTAATAAAAATACTTTCAGGCTGATTCTGTGGGTAAAGATTTTGATAATGATTTAATATTTTATTATTTAATTCAGGTATTCCCTGTGTTAGAGTATATTTGTTTTTTCCATTTTCAATAGCTCTAATCGCACTTTTTTTAATCTCATCAGGTGTGTCAAAATCAGGCTGCCCTATTGAGAGATTGATTGGATTTTCCATCTTTGCTGCTAAGTTAAAAACTTTTCTAATTCCTGAAGAATCGATTAGATTCATTTTTTTTGAAATGTTAATACACATTTTTTTAACTCCTGTTTGAAATGAAATTTAATTTAATAATTGTATTTATGATTTCAATAAAAATCGTAGCAATGGGTCAGAAGCTTTCGAGAAAATATGTAGGGAGGGTTTTAACCCTCCCTATAAAACTACAACCCTAAAAATATATTTGACTATACATTTTTATATATTAATTTCTTAGATTAATGAAACTGTTAATCCTCTCATTAACTATTATATTTTTTATAACTAACCTTTCTTCACAAACTAATAATGAAATCTTTTCTATAACAAATGATGCTGGTACAAATAAATTTCAACTCCCTGATACAAAGTCATTATCTAATATAAATAGTATTGAATCCGTTTTGTTTTCAACAAATCAGGAGTTTTTTAAACAGACTAATGAATTTCATCAGGATTTATCAAAAACTAATCTTACTCCCATTCCATTGAAACAATCTATTACAAAGTCTTCAAATAAAGAACAAGCATCATCAGAGAAAAAGGTTGAATCAAAAGAAACTCCTTCCAGTATGATGGTGAATTTTGGTTTTTTCTGGTTACAAGCTAATGGGAAATTTAAAAAGAAATTTTCAGCAGGATATGAAGACAGTAATAATATTTATTACAGAATGCCTTTTAATTCATGGAATGACTCTTTTTATGTTATATTTAGTTTTGATTGGAAAATAGATATCTTATCTCAGTTAAACTCACAAGCAGGATGGGGTTTTGGATTTAATTTTGCTGGAAGCGGTGGTGACGATGATGCAATTAAAGTAGAAGCTGATACTGACCTTGGAATTGCCAATACAGGTGAATTTTATGCTATTTACAATAATTATCATTTCCCCCTTTTTGTTAATGCCAGCATCCAGCCATTGGACCTGTCTATCTTTAAATTTTATACTGGACTAGGTTGTGGAGGTTTAATAGGTATATATACATATAATGAACTTGCTGATAAGGAACGCTCTTCTTTAGAAGAAGAATCTGAACAAATATTTTTTAAATTCATACCATTTGTTCATATTTTTTTAGGTGTTCATTTTGAAATAATTGAGGATATTAATGAGTTCTTTTTTGAAATAAATTATAGATTTGCTAAAGATCCTGTAATAACCAATGATCTTTTACATAGAACTAAATCAACAACCCCCAGGCGAAGTGTTCAATTTCAGGTGTCAGGAATACTGATAGGCTTTGGTTTCAGGTATTAAATGAAAGATAATGAGTTTATTTTATCAAAAAGAAAACATGTCTGCCTTATTACTAATCATGGTTATGCTGGTGTAAATATTTCTATTGGAGGTGCTCCTGATACAGGTGGTCAGGTTATTTATGTTAATGAATATGCCAAATCACTTGATTTATTAGGTTTTAAAGTAACTGTTTTTGCCAGGGGTGGATTCCCTTTTTTTAATACAAAGAAAATAAGAAAAGGCAGTGAGTATATTTCAGAGTATGCAAGGTATGTTTATATACCAGGCGGCGGTAATGCTTTTATTCCAAAAGAAGATATAGGGAATGTTCTTGATGAAGAAGTAGAATGGGTATATGCTTTTATCAATAAAGAAGCATTAATAAGAAAGGTTAAACCTTGCAGGTATTTTTTATTTATAAATTCTCATTACTGGGATGCGGCAATAATAGCTTTTAAATTGATTAAAAGATGGCAGAATGATATTTTCATTGAAAAAATAAAAAAAATAAAATTTAATAAAAATGTAATTAAAAAATATTATTTATTACGGCATAAATTAAGCCTGGGAAATAATGTTAATTATTTTACAGGAGAAATGTTCTTTCAGCATGTTAAAAATAAAATTAACAGTCAATTACCGGATAATGTCGAAATATTAAATTATAAAAAAGATTTAATCAGGGGTTTAAAGGAGATAATAGGGGCTGATGATAAAGTTTTTAATATATATTTAGGAAAAATCATATTGGAAACACGAAATGTTATTAAGCCTGTTGTGTTTACTTTTTTTATTGAAAAAATAGGAGAGTTTATTATACGAAGAAAATGTCCTGACATTAATAATGTTTTAAAAAAAATTAATACTCATGTATGGACTCCTCATTCACTTGGAGCATTAAAAGAAAGAAATTACTGGAATAAAGATGTCGAGACAAAACGAAAATTAAAATTCCTTGAGAGAAATAGTCATGAGCAGCATATTATAGACAATAGTAGGGCAATTGTTGCAACATCAGAAGAGATAATCAGGGTGTTCAGGAATTATTATAATGCATCCCTGGAAAAAATAATATACTTTCCTCCAGGAATTAATGAAACAACAATTAAACCAAGAAACAATAATGAATGTAAAAAGACATGGCAGTTTCTTTCTAATATAACTCAAATTAAAAAAGAAGAGTTAATGAATAAAAAAATTATTTTTGAGACAAGCCGTATGGATTATACTAAAAGAAAAGATGTTTTAATAAAAGCCTTCAGTCTAATCAGTGATCAGTATAATGATGTTATATTAGTTATTGGCGGAGGCCCGGAAAATAAAATTTATAATGGGTTAAAGGTTATGGTTAAAAAGCTTAAACTTAAGGATAAAGTTTTTATAACAGGATTTATCCCTGAAAAGTTTATTGCTGAAATGTTTTCCATAGCCACCATTTTTGCCTCAGCATCTGAGATGGAGGGTTTTGGAATATCTGTTTTAAATGCTGTTTCCTCCAAAGTGCCGGTAGTCTCATCTAATTTAATTCCGGTAACTGTTCAATATTTACAGGACTGTGCTTTAATTGTTCCAGCAGGTGATGTTAACAAATTTGCAGAGAGTATGAAAAAGTATCTAGATGATGACAAGTTAAGAAATCAGTATGCTGAAAAAAGCTTTCGGATATCTTCTCATTTTAAGTGGGGGAAACTAGTTCATCAATTAATTAAGGATTTACAGGAGTCAGACATTGTTTAAATTTTCATCAAAGATTAAATATGCTATTATTGGTTTATGTGATATTAACATGCATAGTAAAGATAAACCTGTTTCACTTACTGGTATTGTTCGCAGACAAAAAGTCTCTAAATCTTATATGGAAAGAATTTTATCACAACTTGTAAAACATAAAGTATTAAAAAGTATACAGGGAGTTAAGGGAGGATTTGGAGTAAATAAAAGAAATGGTAATATTTCTTTACTTAAAATATATGAAATTTTTAACAGCAAAGATATAAAAAAAAATAATTTTTTAGAAATTAGAAATAAAAAGATAAGAGCAGTTTTAATGGGGTTAGATATATTATTGAATAAAAAAACAATAGAGATGTTAAAAAATATAAAATTAAACTCCTTCCCTGATTTAATAAAATAGGGAAAAAAGGGGATAGACCCCATAGCTATCAACTTAAGGAATTTTATTGCTAAAAACCACTATTTCTCACCTTTC
>CBDVEP010000181.1:0-4612 GCA_965373035.1 uncultured bacterium | reverse complement strand
TCAGTTACACTATTTTTCAATTTTTATATATTTAAATAAAAATAAAAATTTTTATAAATATAACAACTGACATATGTTGCCCCCTGACCCCTTTATTACTTGACATTTATATCGAAATAAATATATTATAAAAAAATTGCTTACTTAAAGGAGAAAAACTTAAATGAATAATTTAAACACCCTTAATCTATCAGATGAGGCAAAGAAAAAAATCGAGGAATGGACAGAAAAACCTTATGATCAGGCAACATGTAATGAGATTTTAGAACTAATTAAAAATAAAAATGAAAAAGAGCTTACTGATAGATTTTTTAAGGATCTGGAATTTGGAACAGGTGGATTAAGAGGAATTATTGGCGCAGGCACTAACCGAATAAATAAATATAATATACAAAAAGCAACACAAGGGCTTGCAAATTATCTAAAAGAACAGTTTGAAAACAATATAAGTATTGCTATTGCCTATGATTCAAGAAGATTTTCTGAATCTTTTGCTTTAGAAACCTCCCTTGTTATGGCTGGAAATAATATATCAGTTTACCTTTTTGATGCATTAAGACCTACGCCAATGCTTTCCTTTGCTGTAAGATATTTAAAAGCTCAATCTGGTATTGTTATTACAGCTAGTCATAATCCCCCTGAATATAATGGGTATAAAGTTTACTGGCAGGATGGAGGGCAGATTGTTCCTCCACATGATAAAAACATTATCAATCACGTAAAAAAAATTACTAATCTCAACCAGATTAAATGTATTTCTAAAGAGGAAGCACTAAATCAAAATCTACTACAAATTATTGGTAAAGAAGTAGATAATGCTTATTATGAAAAAGTAAGCACCCTTTTTATTAATCCTGATATTATAAAAAAAGCAGATGACTTAAAAATTGTTTATACCCCGATTCATGGAGCAGGCAATATACCTGTCCGGACAGCCCTTGCAAATGCAGGGTTTAAGAATGTTTTTATCGTTCCCCAGCAGGAAAAACCAGATGAAAATTTCCCTACTGTTAAATCACCTAACCCGGAAGAAGCCTCTACATTGGAGCTGGGATTAAAATTATGTAAGGAAAAAGATGCAGACATCCTATGTGCAACTGATCCTGATGGAGACAGAGTAGGTGTAGCAGTTAAAAACAAAGCTGGAGAATTTGTCCTGTTAAATGGAAACCAGCTTGCTTCATTATTAACCTATTATATTCTATCACAGCTTGCAGAAAAAAATAAATTACCTGAAAATGGATTAATTATCAAAACAATTGTTACAACTGACTTAATGACAAATATTGCGAATGATTTTAATATTCCAACAGAAGAAGTACTTACAGGCTTTAAATATATTGGCGAAAGAATAAAAATATATGAAGAACTGAAAAAAAAAGGGAAACCTTATAAACAGTATATTTTTGGAGGAGAAGAAAGTTATGGCATGCTTGCTGGTGATTTTGTCCGTGATAAAGATGCTGTAATTTCTACCTGTTTATTTGCAGAACTTGCTGCTTATTTAAAATACAATAATAAATCTATACTTGAATATTTAGATGAAATTTATTTAAAATATGGATATTACAGGGAAATATTAAAATCAATTACTTTAAAAGGAATAGATGGCTTACAGAAAATTAGTAAAATAATGGATACCTTTCGCCATACCCCTCCTGAGTCTGTTAATAATATACAAATCCTTAAAATTGCTGATTTAAAAAAAGGTGTTAACCTTCCTTCCGCAAATGTTCTCATTCTTTATTTTGAAGAAAACATTAAGATAACCATACGCCCATCCGGCACAGAGCCTAAAATCAAATTCTATATTACAGGATTTAATACTAATACAAAGAACCTGGAAAACACCAAAAAAACAGTTGATGAAAAAGTAGATACTTTAACTAAAAAATTTTTAACATTTGTAAAGCAAATATAAAATTTAAAATTAAGTAATAGGCTATTTATCACCTTTTATACAATGACAATCGTAGGGGGGACTTTAGTCTCCCCTACAGTTCTCTTAAAAGATGGTAACAAACCGATTACAAAATTAATAAAAATATATGTCTGAAAAAACAATTTTAATAGTTGATGATGAACAGCTCATTCGAAAAGTACTGGATGTTAAGTTAGAATCACTGGACTATAAAACACTTCTTGCAGAAGATGGGCCGGAAGCTCTCAAGCTTTTAGAAACAAATCAAGTGGATATAGTTTTCTGTGATGTCTTCCTCCCGGGAATGAGCGGTTTTGATGTTTTAAAAGAAATTAAAAAAAAATATAAAGACAAAATCATGGTTATTATTATGACAGCTTATGCAAATTTAAAAACAGCTGTCAAGGCTTTTGAATTTGGTGCGTTTGATTACCTGATTAAACCTTTTACAATGGAAGAAATTCCTTATGTTATAAACAAAGCCTTAAAATTCAAGGAACTTCTTAATGAAAATAAAAAACAAAAAAAAGAAAAAAGAACTTTTTCTGAAATTGCAGGGGTTAGTGATTATATATTAAAAATAAAAAAACAATTAAATAATCTTATCCATGACTTTTCTCCATGCCTGATTCAAGGAGGCCCCGGCACAGGGAAAAAACATATTGCTAAAATTATTGCTAAATATTTGTCAGGCAAATTAAATGATAATTTTTATTATATTAATTTATTAGGTTTTAGTAAAAATAAAGAACAGCTAATAAATACTATTTTTAATAAAAACTTTATAAACGAATTTAATACTAATATTGTAATTGTTGATAATATTCATTTAATAGACCTGTCACTACAGGAAACTGCCTTAAAAAATTTTAATAATAAAATAAAATATATTTTTATCACCAATAAAAAAATCAATATTGATAATTATAAACATTATTTCAGTACAAAATTTTATAATCTATTTAAAGAAAACACATTGCAAACTATTCCATTAAAAGAGCATAAGGAAGATATCCCCCTTTTAATCCAGCATTTTATTAAAACTTATAATAAAAAATATAATAAAAGCCTTAAGGATATTGATAAGGATTCTTTTTATTATTTATTATATTACAACTGGACTGATAACATTAGAGAGTTGGAAAGTATTATAGAAAAAGTTGTACTGCTTGCAGAAGGAAAAACCATTACATCTGATCTGCTTTATGATTTTATCAAAGAACAAAAAGATTTAAAAGTTATATTTTTAAACCCCCGCTTATCTTACAAAGATGCATTTCAAGAAGCAAAAAATATTATTGATAAGCATTATTTTAACCTGTCATTGAAAAATACGAATAATAATAAAACCAAAGCAGCAAAATCACTCAGGATAAGCCTGCGGCAATTCCAGTATAGATGTAAATCATTAGGGCTCTAACAGTCCTTCTTATTATTAATAATGAAAAATATTTTATTTTTAAACAAAGATGGTTTTTTAGGCGGAAGTGCAGTCAGTCTTTTACTACTTTTAAAAAACATAAAAAAAGAATTTAATGTTTATGTTATTTTAGGAAATAACGGGATACTGCAAAAGGAAATAAAAAAATTAAATATCCCGGTAAAAATAATAAAATTTCATCATTGGAGAAGGTTAAACAATATTTTTAAAAATTTTTATGCAATTTTTAAATTAAAAATTTTTATAATAAAAAATAAATTTGATATAATCCATTCTAATTCGTATGAAATTAATCCATTTATGGTTTTATCAGCTCCTCAAAAAGTAAAAACAATATGTCATGTAAGAGATATAATAAATAAAAACAGGGCAAAAAAATATTTATTACAAAAAACAAATACTATTATTGCAGTAGCAAATGCTGCTGGGAAACCAATTAAAAATATTAATAATAATATTCATGTAATTTATAATGGGGTGGACTTAAAAGAGGCAGAACAATCAAAAAGCCATATACCATCCAATATTAAAATAAAAAAATCAGATTTTAAAGTTGGCATAATAGGAAACTGTGAAGAAAGAAAAAGACAGGAAGACTTTATAAAAGCAGGCATAAGAGTATTAAAAAAAAATAAAAACTTCCGGTTTTTAATAATTGGTAATAATAAAACTGAGTATTGTAAAAAAATATCATTATTAATAAATAAATACAAATCTTATTTCCATTTTATTGGTCATGTTCACAATATATTTGCTATAATAAAGGCACTTGATATTATTGTAATTACATCAAAAGAGGAAGCTTTTGGCAGAGTAGCTATTGAAGCTGGATCTTGTAAAAAACCTGTTATTGCCTCAAATATAGGAGGACTACCAGAAGTTATTATTCATAAAAAAACTGGTTATATTTTTCCCTGTTATAATTATAAGAAACTGGCGGAATATATTTTATTACTTGAAAATGTTAAATTAAGAAAAAAATTAGGTGCTAAAGCTTATCATTATATAAAAAATAATTTTTCCCATATCACTTATATTAATAAAATCATAAAAGTTTATAAATCATTTGAATTGATTTAATATTTTTTCAAGATTTGTTGTCTGTATTTCATAATTAAAAAATATTTTAGCAATTTTTATTCAGATTTGATCTTTTTTTAAATCCCCTAACATTACCTACATTAGAGATATCATAGGCATACTTTGCTGCACCTATTGCTCCGGTTATATGTGGCCAGGGAGGTACAACT
>CBDVEP010000180.1:0-4645 GCA_965373035.1 uncultured bacterium | reverse complement strand
AAAGCCCCTTATCCAGGGACAAAGCCCCTTATCCAGGGACAAAGCCCCTTATCCAGGGACAAAGCCTACAAATGAAAAATACAGAAGAGACTATTTTGAAAAAGATGCAAATGTAATGATTGAAATTTTTGATGACCGTGTTGAAATATCCAACCCCGGAGGTTTACCATCCGGCTTGGCTCCTGAAGATTTTGGAACAAAAAGTGTTGTAAGAAATCCTATTATTGCTTCTTTACTGAATAGGGCAGAATATATTGAGCGGATTGGAACAGGAATAAATAGAATCAAAAAATCTGTTAAAAAGCAGGGCAAAGGAACTGTAGAATTTCATTATGATTCATTTTTTACTGTTATTTTTAAGCATAAGACACAAAAAAGTTCGGAGAAAAGTTCGGAGAAAATTATCAGTATATTGAAAATAAATCCAGGAGTAAGCGCTCAGGAGATATCGGGACAACTTGGAATAACATCTCGAGCAGTTGAAAAACAAATTGCAAAATTGAAATCATCAGGTAAAATAAAACGTATTGGCCCTGCAAAAGGCGGCCACTGGAAAGTGAGCGATCAAGAATAAAATATCGGTTCTTGACATTTAAATTCGCCGGTTCGGGTTTCTGAGGCCCGAACCCTAAGCTGAGATACTTAAAGGAAGAAGAGAGTTGCTATGAGCAAGAAAAATTTGATAACTAATGAGAGCATGTTCTATAATGATATTTGCGCTATTTTACAAGAAGCACGGAAAAAAACATATAAATTTGTAAATTCGGCAATGGTAGAAACCTATTGGCTGATAGGCAAGAGGATAGTACTTGAAGAGCAGAAGGGTAAGGATAGGGCTGATTATGGGGCTAATCTTATTAAAAATTTATCTATTGCACTTAATGCTGATTTTGGCAAAGGATTTTCTGTTGCCAACCTGTGGAACTTTCCCCAGTTTTATCTTGTGTATTTCCTGCCAATGAAAAACTCTACACACTGTGTAGAGAATTAAGCTGGTCACATATTCGTCTGATTATGCGTATTGACAATCCTAAAATCCGTGAATACTATCTTAAGGAATCAAAAAATCGAGGCTGGAGCGTACGGCAACTTCAAAGAAATATTAATTCCCATTACTATGAAAGGCTGCTTTCATCTTCAGATAAAAAAAAAGATTTGATTTCTGTAAAGGATTCTGTAAAGGATATTGAAGAAAAAAACACCCGGGATTTTATAAAAGACCCTTATGTGCTGGAATTTCTCAATTTGCCGGAAAATACAGAATTAAAAGAATCAACCCTTGAAAAATCCATCATTAATAATCTACAGGCATTTCTTTTGGAAATCGGGAAAGGTTTCTCATTTGTGGGCAGACAATTAAGAATCAGTACAGAAACCAGTCATTTTTATATTGACCTGGTTTTTTATAATTATCTCTTGAAATGTTTTGTAATTATTGATTTGAAGACCAGTAAATTAACTCATCAGGATATCGGTCAAATGGATATGTATGTCCGTATGTTTGATGACCTTAAGCGGGGGAGAATGATAACCCGACTATTGGAATAATTCTTTGTAGTGATAAAGAAGATACTGTTGTCAGGTATTCAGTGTTAAAGGCCAGTGAACAGATTTTTGCTTCAAAATATCGGCTGGTTCTTCCTACAGAAGAGGAATTAAAAGCAGAATTGGAGAGGGAGATACATCTGATTGAAGAACAACAAGGCAGGGATGGGTAAATATTCGTTTAACCCGTTCGCTGGTTCGGGTTTCTTAGGCCCGAACCATAAATAGAGGTTCGAGTTATGCAACCAACGAAAGTGCCTATGGTAAAACTCGAACCAGCAAGATGACAAAAATGGCAAAAATGGGGCAAAATGGAAAATGGTGAGAGCTAAAGAATTAAAAAAAATCATGAAAAAGTTTAATACTTCAACTTTATTACCTAATGGTGAAATTGTTCCCTGGCTTGCTTCAAAGGGTGAACTTGCGTATTCAG
This sequence comes from uncultured bacterium, assembly GCA_965373035.1. GTDB lineage: Bacteria > Spirochaetota > JAHITG01 > JAHITG01 > JAHITG01 > CBDVEP01. The sequence goes on along the minus strand of CBDVEP010000180.1, from coordinate 2,667 downwards.
TTGACAATCCTCCGAAAAAGGACTATTATTTTAAATATAATTTCATTTTGCCGGATATCTTAAACAATAAAGTAAATAAGAGAGAGCATCGTTATTTTGGCTGTAGGTGTAATGATTATGATGTAAAAGTATTATTGGATTTCTGGAATAGTGATAGATTAAACAATATTAATCATATTTATTATAGCAATGGCAAAAAAGAAGAATATTCCTGCACTGCTCCTATTTCTGTCTATTTATATAACAGCGAAAAATATTTAAGCAAGGATATTTACATTTTAATTCAACATGGAAGCTATCAGATGATTGAGACTGAAAAACAACCTTATATTAAAGACGGATATGTCGTTTTATATAGTGGAATTGGAAAAAAGAAAATATTCAAGTATTTATCATTTAATGAAAATAAATTAAATAATAAGGCTAAAAAAATATTAAGGCAATTTAATGATATTCAATATGATTTTTTATCAGATTCAGTAAAATCTTTTAAACTATCGCATCATAGAATTAAAAGATGCCAAACAGCGGGTCTTGATGAAGATTTAGACCTATTCTATAATCATGCTGTAAAATATGAAAAAAATTTCATGAATTATACCATTGCCAGAAAGCTCAGGTATTATACTGACCAATGCTATAGCCTTCATCCGGATATCACCAGGAATAAATTCGGGCCTAATTATGCAAAATGCAAAACCCCATTAAACAATATTCGAATCACAACATTTTTTGCTGGCGAATATGAAGTTAAAGTTTTAAATCCAAATAAGGTTGAATTTATTGAAACAAAAGGGTGTGAGATAAAAAATAGAGAATTGCTTTAATTGCTTTTTTCCTATTCCCTTTTTTGTCTTAAGTCTCTCACTTATCGTTATTCAACTTTATTTGTAAAAGCTCTTTTTCTATTTCTTTTACAAATTCTTTCTCCGAAGGGAAATAAAGTTTATATTTAGAGGCAAACAACTGCTTGCTGTCTTTTAAAACACTATAATGAGCCATTGCTTCATTTTTTTCAGAACATAGTATTAATCCAATAGTTGGATTATCTTTCTTTTGTTTTAAATTTTCCTCAAAATATCTAACATAAAAATCAATTTGTCCTATATCCTGATGAGTTAATTTCCCCACTTTAAGGTCAATTAGTAAAAAACATTTTAAGATGTAATTATAAAAGACCATATCAATATAAAAATGTTCCCCATTAACAGTTATTCGTTTTTGCCTGGAAACAAAAGCAAATCCTTTACCTAATTCTAAAAGGAAATCCTGTAGTTTATTGATAATTGCATTTTCCAAATCTGTTTCATATAATTTTTTATTTCCCTTAAGATTTAAAAAATCTAAAATATAAGGATCTTTAATTAGATCATTCACCTGTGTAGATTTCTCCTGCTTATTAGCGTATTTTAAGACAGCCTGTTTTTCTTTACTCATTAATAACCTTTCATATAAAAATGAGTTTATTTGTCGTTCTAATTGACGGGTTGACCAGTTATTTTCAATGCATTCCTTGATATAAAAATTACACACTATCTCATTATTAATTTTTAATAAAAGACGATAGTGAGTCCAGCTTAATTCCGGATATAATACATTTTCAACAATAAATTTAGATTCATCACGCTGTGAATGATTAATTATATTATGTTCAATTTCATCCAATTCGCTCCGCACTGCGGAACGAATTGGAAATCTACAATAAAAGAGTCTCATCCTGCGAAGATTAGGTTGACTATATCCATGTCCGAAATCTTTAGTCAATTTTTCAGAAAGTTCCTTAATTAAATACTTACCATATTCAGCTTTCGCTTTCCCCTTTTGTTCTTCCTCAACAATTAGCCTACCAATATTCCAGTAAGTTTTTACCATTATAAAATTAACAGTTCTATATGTCTTAGACCGTGCTTCTTCAAGAATATTTTTAATTTTCTTATATAGTCTGATATTAGCCATATTAATCTCCTGTAAAAGTATTCTTTTTACTTATTATATACAAATTATATACAAAAAAAAAGTGAAGATTTTTTAAAAAAATTGAAAAATTTAAAAAATATTTTATTAAAAAAACATAATTGCTGTTTAAATTGACAAACCCCACTTGTAAAGAAATATTTGATTTTATGTTAGAAAAAGGTTTTATTTCTAAACATGCAGTAGAAGTTTTAAAAAAATTGAGAAAAGAGAAATTCGCTGGTTCGGGTTTCATTTTCTCTTCGCTGGTTTGGGTTTCTAAGGCCCGAACCATAAATAGAAGTTCGAGTTATGCGACCAACGGAAGTGCCTATGGTAAAACTCGAACCAGCAATAGGCTGTACTGTTTTATGAATACGGGTTAAACGAATATTTACATATTTAAGGTTATTAATAATGTTGTCAAAAACAAAAATTGAATGGACTGAATCTACCTGGAATCCTGTGACAGGTTGTACAAAAATTAGTGAAGGATGTTTAAATTGTTATGCTGAAAAAATGGCAGAAAGGCTAAAGGCAATGGGCCATCCAAATTATATTAATGGATTTAATGTAACCATGCATCCTAATTCTTTAAAAAAGCCGCTAACTCTTAAAAAATCCCGAATGATTTTTGTGAATTCTATGAGTGATTTATTTGTATCCTCTCAAAATTTCATGGTAAAAAATAAAAAATCAGTCAATACTATTTAA
>CBDVEP010000179.1:0-4671 GCA_965373035.1 uncultured bacterium | reverse complement strand
AGACTAAAGTCTTAACTCCTACACTACAATTTTAGAAAATCTAAAATATTACCATAACATACAATATAACGCTTTAACATCAAAACGTCAAGATATTTTTTTAAATGTGGGTCTCAATATAAAATGTCACATTATTCTTTATCTTATTATTTAAGAACATTTTGAAAAGCCGCAGACAGGGCATATTGAGCAGCCCTCTGCCTGATACATGGTGCTTCCGCAATCCGGGCAAATAACAGGGTTTTTTGGTTGGATTGTGGAAAATCCATTTTTATCATTTTTCATATTTGAAGCTGCTTTAAAAAATTCATCAACATTTTTGTTATTTACATTTAATTTAGAGATTTTTTTCTTTTCAACATCCTCACCTCTCATCTGTAACTCATTTAAATAAGTTTCCACTGCAATACCTATGGCATCCGGACAGGATAATATAAGCCCTTCTTTTATACGAACAGGTGAAGGACATCTTATGCCTCTTAATTCTTTAATAACAGATTTAGCTTTAATTCCTGATCTAAGGGATAAGGAAACAAGACGACCAATAGCTTCTGTTTGTGAAGCAGGACATCCTCCTGTTTTACCAAGCTGTGCAAAAACCTCACATAATCCTATATCATCTTCATTAATAGTAACATACATATTACCGCATCCAGTTTTAACCTTGATTGTCATGCCTTTTGTATAAACAGGTCTCTGCCTTGGTGTTATTTGATTTGATTCTCTTTCTTTTTTCTCTTTATCTTTCCCAATATTTAAGACCTGAAGGTCCCTGCTTTTATCCCTGTAAACTGTAACACCTTTACAGTTTAATTTATAAGAAGTTAAATAAGCCTTTTTTATATCATCTACTGTTGAGTCTGAAGGCATATTAATAGTTTTACTCACAGCATTATGAACATATTTCTGAAAAACTCCCTGCATCTTTATATGCCACATGGTTGGTACATCCATGGTTGTTACAAATAACTCCTTAATATCTTCAGGAATTTCATCAATTTCCTTAATCATCCCTTTTCGAACAACTTCCTCCATTAATTCTTTAGTATAAAATCCTTCATCCTTTGCTGTTTGTTCAAATAATGGATGTACTTCTAAAAAATCTCCAATTGAAATTTTTCTTAAAAATCCTAAAGCAAAAAGAGGTTCAATACCGGATGATACACCTGCAATAATAGAAATAGAGCCAGTTGGTGCAATAGTTGTAATAGTAGCATTTCTTATTTTTATATTTCTTTTTTCCCATGTAGAACCTTTATAATTTGGAAAAACACCTCTCTTCTCTGCCAATTCTACTGATTTTTCTATGCCTTTATCATTAACAAATTTCATTACTTTTTCTGCTAATTTCAAGGCTTCAGTACTGTGATATTTCAATTTTAGTTTAATACACATATCAGCCCATCCCATAACCCCTAACCCGATTTTCCTATTGCCATAAGTCATTTCAGATATTTCCTTAATTGGATATTTATTTTTATCAATAACATTATCTAAAAACCAGACTGAATCATAAACTGTTTTTTCAAATAAATCCCAATTTATTTTTCCATTTTCAACTATAAGTGATAAATTAATAGAGCCTAAATTACATGATTCATAAGGAAGCAGTGGCTGCTCTCCGCAGGGATTTGTACTCTCAATTAAACCTATATGTCTGGTTGGGTTAGAATCATTAATTTTATCAATAAAAATAATGCCAGGTTCTCCATTCTTCCATGCCTGATGTGCGATTTTGTCAAATACTTCTTTTGCTTTTAATTTGCCAGAAACTTTATTATTCCTTGGATTAATAAGATTATAAGTCTGATTTTTTTCATAAGCAATGAAAAACGTATTTGTAAGGGCAACAGAAATATTAAAATTTGCCAATATCCCTTCTTTATCTTTTGCTGTAATAAATTCCATGATATCCGGATGGTCAACTCTTAAAATAGCCATATTAGCACCACGCCGTTTTCCGCCCTGTTTTATTACTTCAGTAGCACCATCAAAAACTTTCATAAAAGATATAGGACCGGAAGCAATACCACCGGTAACATGTACTACATCATTGACAGGTCTTATACGGCTGAAAGAAAACCCTGTTCCTCCACCAGATTTATGAATTAATGCTGTATGTTTTAAAGTTGAAAAAATGGAATCCATAGAGTCATCAATAGGTAAAACAAAACATGCTGACAATTGCTGCATGGGCAAACCTGCATTCATCAGGGTTGGAGAATTTGGTAAAAACCTGAGAGAAGTCATTAAATCTAAAAAGGACTGATATGCTTTTTCTTTATCACCATTATACAGCTCTTCAGCTTCAGCTATGTTCCCTGCAACACGTTCAAACATCTGGACAGGTGTTTCAACAATTTTGTCCCCTTTTTTTATCAGATAGCGGGCTTCTAAAACTTTAAGAGCTGTTTGTGAAAGATTTAATTTCATTACTTCCCTCCCTCTTTTAATTCAACTACAATTCCATTGAGTTTAAATGAATAAGCAATCTTTTTCTTTATATCTAAAGCTTTTTTTTTATTTTTATATTTTCCTACATAGGTTCTATAAAAAATACCTTTATTATTTTTGATCTTTTTTATAAATGTTATATAACCAGCAGTCTTTAATTTAATTCTCCAATCATTAGCAAATCTTTTATTTTTAACACTTGCAATCTGGATTGAATAATATTTTACAGGAGGCTTTCCCTTACCAGGTCTTTCTTCTGCTTTAAATTTTTCCCAGTTGATTTGATCAAAAATTGTTTTATTATTTTTTATAAAATTTATTTTTTCTATTGCTAGTTCATATTCACCTGAGCCAGGATATTCCTTTACTACTCTTTTTAAATAATAATATGCTTTTTCATATTTTTTTAATTTACTATAATTATTACCAAGCCCATAAAATATAGATGGATAATAATTTTTTTTCTTTATTTTTAAAGCTTCTTTAAAAGTAGAGATACTTTGCTTATATTTTTTCTTCTCAAAAAACACATTTGCTTTTCCTATTAATGAAAGAATAAAAAATTTATCTTTTTTATTTTTTTTAATTACAAAATTAAAATATTTTAAAGAGTCAGTATAATTGTTTTTTATCAGGTATGTCAATCCTAAATAATAATGTGAACCATATAAATAATTACTCTTTTTATATCCTTTCATTAATTTCTCAAAAGTTCTAATCCCTTGTGTATAATTATTATGTAACAAATATAATTTAGCTAATCTATAAAGGGCTTCATCTGTCTTTTTATATTCAGGAAATTTATTTATTAATTCCTTGTAAATAATAATGGTAGAATAATAATTTTTTTCAAGAATAGCAAGGTAAAATAAAACATCAGGCAAATAGTAACTTGACGAATACTTTTCAAGAAATCCTTTAAATCGAAGATATGCATGTTTATAATCCTTTTGATTATATAATTTCATGAGCTGTTTATATTCTTTTTTCTCTAAATAAGTCTGCGACCATAGAACATCACATCCAAAAAATACAAAAAACAAAATAATTATTATAATTTTATTTCGATATATTAACTGCATTTTTAAACTCTTTAAGTTGTTTTTTATAACGATGAACCTTTTTATGTAATAACAAAAAAGATAAAATAAATCCTGAAACAAAAGATACTAAAAAAACTATAAGAAGATAAACATTAAACTCTTTAAATATGAAATCAATCTGAATGACAATATTATTTTTTATAAATATTAAGATAAGATAAAAAATTAATATCAAATAAAGAACATATTTCATTTTCATAATTATTCTCCTTGTGAAAGAATGTAAAGAATGGGACGGTTCTAATTCTTTTCACTTTATCTATTATAAACTTAATTAAAAAAGTTAAAAAAAATTAGAACCGTCCCCATTCTTTTCGGGCTGACCCATTAATGTCTGACCCTTTACATCAATTATTTTAACCTGATAGGTCTTCCCTATTTCAACTACCTCATCAACAATAACCTGATAATTTAATTCATCCCTTCCTACGAATTTATTTTTATCTCTCTTACTTATTTTTTCAATTAGAACAGTTCGTATTTTATTTATATTCTCTTTTGCTTTTTCTTTTACAATTTTTTTCTGTAAATGTATTAAATACTCAAGCCTTCTTCCTTTTTCTTCTTCTGGCACCTGGTCACCAAAATCATTTGATGCAGTATTGGGTCTGGGAGAATATTTAAACATAAAAGCTTCATTAAACCGAATTTTTTTAGCAACATCAATTGTATTGAGAAAATCATCTTCTTTTTCTCCGGGAAAACCAACTAAAAAGTCTGTTGATAATGAAAAATCCTGTTTATAAGATTTTATTTTATCAACAATATTATAATAATGCGATATATTATACTGTCTATTCATTAATTTTAATATCTTGTCAGAACCACTCTGTATAGGCAGATGAATATAAGAAACAATATTCTTTAACTCAAAAACAGCAGAAATAATATCATCTGAAAAATCTTTTGGGTGTGAGGTAAAAAACTTTATCCTTTCAATACCATTTATTTGATTAAGTTTAAATAATAACTCGGAAAAACTGATTTCCTGATTGTCTTTACCATAACTGTTTACATTTTGGCCTAATAAAATAATCTCCTTCACTCCTTTTTCTGACAATTTTTTAACATCTTTTATAATATCATTACTTTTTCTACTTACCTGATGTCCCCG
>CBDVEP010000178.1:0-4852 GCA_965373035.1 uncultured bacterium | reverse complement strand
TTTTTATTGTTTTTTTATTAAAAAGAACAAATAAAAGGTGAACTTGGGTTAAGAAAAAAAATTATGTTCCATCTTGATTGTTTTGCTTATGGTTATCTGAAGAAGACAGCAGAATTAAATCCTTATGGTGTAGTGGCACAAGCACTGGAGCCAGACGAAAAGACAAAAAAAATTAATCTGTATTTTTTCCCTTCACCTAATGCGCCTGGAGGATATCATGGCTATAACTGTGATATCCTAGCTATGGGAATTATTTCATTGAAATATGCCCATTTAACAAAAAATCCTTTATTTGCCAGGATAGCTGTTGATCAGGTAGACTGGGTACTGGGAAAAAATCCGTTTGGTTTTAGTATGGTTATCGGAATAGGTGAAACAAATCCTGATTCCTATCACAATGAATTTAACAAAGGGCCTGTAAAAGGCGCGATAGTAAACGGAATTATCGCAAAAGAAGATGGTAATATTCCAGTATGGGGATCTGGTGCTCTTTCACAGGAATACTGGAAAGTTCACTCTGCCATGATGTTAGCATTAATAGCAAAAATCGAAACAGAATTATTAAAAAATCCATTTAAATATAAAGAAAAAAAATTCAACCTGAATAAACTATATAAAAAAATAGATAAATATTTAGTTGATAATTAAACTGAATCAGGATGAGAGTCATTTAAAAAAATGAAAGTATAAAGGTACCAAATACATATAAATATAATTAATAAAATATTGATCAATAAGAATAAATATGAAAAATAGAATAATTAAATATTTAGAAAATTTTATTTTAAATAATGAAAATACTTCACCATTATTGGGAAATACAAATAATAAGGCTAAAACAAAAATTACTAACTTTTATTATGATAATAAAGTTATTAAAATATTTACAAATGAATTTTGGACTTCAAGGCAGCGACAATCAAATTCAATCCATGAAATTTCTTATAGAGCTTGTTTTAAAGCGCAATTACCAGGTTTCTTTATAAAATTATTAACCAAAAAAAATGATATTGTATATGATCCATTTACTGGTCGTGGGACAACTATAATAGAAGCTGGTTTATTAGAGCGAAATATAATTTCCAATGATATTAATCCTTTAAGCAAGATATTGTGTTATCCTAGACTTTTTATTCCTGATTTAAAAAAAATCGAGTTACGATTAAACGAAATTGAAATTAACTATGATTTGTCATCTGACATAGATTTATCAATGTTTTATCATAAAAAAACCGAAGCAGAAATTGTATCTTTAAGAAACTATTTAATTTCGAAAAAAAAAATAAAAAAATCTAATTATATAGATGAATGGATTAGAATGATTGCAACTAATAGATTAACAGGGCATTCAAAAGGTTTTTTTTCAGTATATACTTTACCTCCAAATCAAGCTGTGTCACAAAAAAGACAAATCCAAATTAATGAAAAGCGTAAACAAAAACCTGAATATAGAAATATAAAAAAATTAATATTAAATAAATCAAAGTTTTTGTTAAAAGATATAAATATTGACTTAATAAAGAATTTGAAAAAGTCTGAAGAGAAAGCATTGTTTTTAAATAATGATGCCGGAAATACAAAAAAAATAAAAAATAATCAAGTCTTTCTAACTGTTACTTCTCCTCCATTTTTAGATATTGTTCAGTATGCCGAGGATAATTGGTTAAGATGTTGGTTTAATAATATAGATATAAAAAAAATTGAAAAAAAAATTACAATGTCAAGAAAAATTGAAAAATGGACTAATATTATGCAAAAGGTATTTAATGAATTATATCGTATAACAAAAATAAATGGCTGGGTTGCATTTGAAGTAGGGGAAGTAAGAAATGGTAAAATAAAACTTGATGAATATGTTGTTCCATTAGGTATTAATGCAGGTTTTAAATGTGTTGGAATCATGATAAATTCACAAATATTTTCTAAAACTTCTAATTGTTGGGGAGTTAAAAATAATAAAAAAGGGACAAATACAAACAGAATAGTTCTGTTTATTAAAGAGGCTTAAAATGAGTAATTTAAATAAAATCGGGGTTTTAGAAAATGTTATTAAACAAATGCTGACACCTGTAAAAAATATTCCATTATATTTGATTATTGAAAGTATATGTGGATATAAAATATTTGAATATGATAATCATGATAAAAATATATTAATTGATGTTATAAATAATACAGCTAACAATATAAATAAAAATGGAATTAAATCTTTAAGACCAAACTAGGCACGGGCGGGCACATATTTTAGCATTATACATTGAGCCTCAAAGATGCTCTGTTACTTCGCAATCATATAAGGAACAGGTACCAAATTTAAATTAAAGCCTTGACATTTTGTGAATAAGATATTACATAATATATGAAATTTATTATTATATACGAGGAGTATTACAATGTCAAAACATCAATTTCAGGCTGAAGTTAATCAAATGCTTCAATTAATTATTCATTCTCTTTATAAGCATAAAGAAATATTTCTGCGTGAATTAATTTCCAACTCTTCTGATGCACTTGATAAGCTTAGATATTTAACTTTTACTGATGAGAAGATGAAGAAAATCAAGTTTGAGCCAAGGATAGATATTTCTTTTGATGATAAAAATCAAAAAATATTGACTATAGCTGATAATGGTATTGGCATGAATGATGAGGACCTTGTTGAGAATCTTGGAATGATTGCAAGGTCAGGCACTAAAAATTTTATGGAAAAAATGTCTGGTGATGCTAAAAATGATACCAGCCTGATTGGACAGTTTGGTGTAGGGTTTTATTCTGTTTTTATGGTGTCAGACAAAGTAGAGGTTATCAGCCGTAAAGCAGGAGAAGATAAAGCTTACAGATGGGTAAGCGAGGGTAAAGGAGAATATGAAGTAGGTGATGCAGCTCGGGATGAGTATGGAACAACTGTAATTTTACATTTAAATAAAGAAGGCAAGGAATTTGCCACAAGATATATGATTGAGGATATTATAAAAAAATATTCCAATCACATATCCTTTCCAATTTTTCTGCATTTTAAAGAGGTAGAATCTGCTGATGAAAAGAAAGAAAAAGTACAGGATAAAACAGAACAGATTAATACGGTCTCAGCACTATGGAAAAAATCTAAATCAGAATTAAAAGAAAAAGATTATAATGAATTTTATAAAACAATTACAATGGATACAGATGACCCTTTTATGTATATTCATACTCATGCTGAAGGGAAACAGGAATATTCAACACTTTTTTATATTCCTAAAAAAGCTCCTTTTGATTTATTTAATATTAATTACCAACCGGGAGTTAAGCTTTATATTAAACGGGTATTTATAACAGATGATGAAAAAGAATTATTGCCTCCTTATCTTAGATTTATACGAGGTATTATTGACAGTGAAGATCTTCCATTAAATATAAGCAGGGAGACTCTTCAGCATAACAGGATTATGACCAGTATTAGAGATGCATCAACAAAAAAAATATTATCAGAATTTAAAAATTTAACAGAGGATAAGGAAAGATACAAAGAGTTTTATAATGAATTTGGCAGAGCAATAAAAGAAGGTTTATATCATGATTTTACCAATAGAGACATCCTGCTGGAATTAGTCAGGTTTAAATCAGTCCAATCAGAAGGAGCCATTACTCTGGAAGAATATAAAAAAAATATGAAAAAAGACCAGAAAGCTATTTATTATATTACAGGTGATAATGAAGATAATCTAAAAAATTCTCCTTTGCTGGAAGCATATAAAAAAAATGATATTGATGTTTTTATTATGACAGATGAGATAGATCAGATTATTATTCCAAGTATTGGAAGATTTAAAGATGTTGAATTTATATTAGTTAATCAAAGTGATGCAGCAGATGATTTGAAAACAGATAAGACCACTAAACAGGCAAAAGTATTAGAACCCTTGCTTAATAAGATAAAAGAAGCTCTTAAGGATGAAGTAAAGGATGTTAAAGCAAGTACAAGGTTGAGTGATTCGCCAGCATGTATTGTAACTGATAAAAACGACCCAACTATCCAGATGCAGCATCTTTTAAAGTCTATGGGTCAGAAAGGACCTGGAAATGTTAAGCCCATTCTGGAAATAAATCCTGAACATGGAATTATTAAAAAGATGGAAAATACAGATGATAAGAAATTAATAAATGATATCAGCTATCTTTTGTTTAATCAAGCAGTATTAATTGAGGGTGGTGAAATAAAAGACCCTTCTAACTTTGCAAGCCAGATTAATAATATTATAACAAAGGCTTTGTAAAATAAAAAGTAAAAGTTGAAAGAAGTTGAATACCTTGAAAGTACCTGTTCTTTACTTTTTATTTCTAATTGTCTAAATGTGTTTTTAATTTAATTGATTAATCTTCATTATTAAGTAAGAAGTAAGGAACTGCTGCTAAACACAAACCAAACGTAAATTACACAACTCTATAAATATGTTATAAAATATAACAAAAAAACTTGAAAACAAATTATAAAATGTTACAATATTAATATGTTTAATAGAAATATTTTAAATTATTTTAGAAACTGGAAAGATTCTCAACATAGAAAACCATTAATTGTACGAGGAGCAAGACAGGTAGGGAAAACAGTAGCAGTTAAAATGTTTGCGAAAAAATATTTTGATAAATTTATTTATATCAATTTAGAAAAAGATGAAAACAAAAAATTGTTTCATAAAGTAATAGCTATTAAAGAGTTATTAAAAATTATTGAAATTAAATATAATACTAAAATTATAACAGGTAAAACATTAATATTCATTGATGAAATACAAAATTCAGATGTAGCAATGACACAATTCAGCACTCCCAGAATAGCTTAATTTTTAACTTATTTTAACGTTATTTCTAT
>CBDVEP010000177.1:0-4954 GCA_965373035.1 uncultured bacterium | reverse complement strand
GACTTTAGTCTTTTATAAGTCTTTTATAAAATTCTAAAGAATTAATTCCTTCATCTTGAGCAATAAATTGCACCATAATTTGTATATATTATTTTTTTTAGAAAATCTGAATTATTACTAATTAAAAATATATGCAGGCTGAAGGTTGTAGATACTGCCTGAGTATACACTTAAGGGTACACAAATTTAATTCGTGCATAGTTAAAACAGTTTTTTTAATAAAAGACTAAAGTCTTAATTCCTTGCTGAAGACCAGAGGAATTAAGACTTTAGTCTTTTAAATTATTAAGGAGGTATTTACTATGAAATGTACAAAAAAAATATTTAACATTATTTCATTAATTTTATTCTGCACCTTAACTATGAATTTTCTTTTCTTTGGAGGAGGAGATAAAAAGAAAGAAACAAAAGGGAAAGCCAAAAAAGCAGAAATGTTATGGGAAGATGATAAAGCACTTAAAGAAGAATTCCAAAAAAAAATTGACAAGCTAAAGGAAGAAGGGAAGTATATTCCTTTTTCAGGAGAAAAGGTTTTTACTGTTTTTTTTGACGATAAAACCAGGAAACATTATGTATATCAAAAAGGCAAAAGTAAATTTGACATCTTAAGTGATAAAAATGCTTTTAAAGGAAAAAGCTATATAAAAGTCCTGTTATCAGGGAATGATTATTCTGGATGCGGATTACTCCTAAAAAAGCCTATGGATATTTCTAAAGGAAACATTAATAAAACAGGATATCTTAGTTTTAATATAAAATTACTTTCTGATATCAGAGGACTTCGAATTGCCCTGGTACATGCAGATAAACCAACAGTAGAAAGTTCCCTTAACTTATCTACCTTTGTTGATACTTCTAAAAATGGCTGGCAAAAGGTAAAAATCCCTTTAAAACGATTTCCCAAAACGGGTAAATCATGGGATACAGAAAGCAACAGTGAAAAAAGAGGCAAATTTAAATGGGACCAGTTATTAGAAGTAAAGCTTTTTTATCCGGAACCTAAAGGAAAAGGTAAAGATACCAGATTTTTACTGGATGAAATGAAAATAAAATATGATGGTGATTCTAAAATTACTTATCAACCTATATATAGAAATGAGGAAGTAAAAGATATTTTATATTCTTACTTTTATCCTGAAGGTTCAACTAAAATTATTGCTACTACAGAAGAATATCACTCTTCTCCAAGATCACTCATTCTTGAACTTGACTCAACAGAATATGCTGGCATTGGACTGGGATTTAAAACAGCAGATTTATTGGAAGTAATGAATAAAGCAACACTGGAGTTCTGGGTTAAAGGAAAAAAAGGAGAGGAGATTTTTCATATTGGACTGGCAGATTCAGATTATGATGATAATATTAAATGTATTAATATTCTTCCTATTACAGACTATATTCAAGTGAGTCAAAAATGGCAAAAAGTAAGCATACAAATATCAAATTTTCCAGATAAAGGGATTTTCTGGGATGGTAAAAAAGAAGCCAGAGAAGATTTTAAATTTGATAGTGTTGTTGAGTTCATAGTCCGCACTATGCCAGATGAAAATCCTGAAGGATGTGTATTTTATATAGATGATATTAGAGTAAAACTGAATAAGTAATTTAGGTGATAGATTATAGATTATAGATTATAGATGTTAGATGTTAGATGTTAGGTGTTAAGGCTAAATTTTCTAACATCTAACATCTATAATCTAACATCTAGAACAATGGAGGCTAAAAATATGCTTAAAAACGCAAAATACACTATTATTATTTTTATTCCCATTCTGATATTCATAACTTGTACAACAGTTAAAATTGGATATTTTAATTATTATAAAGAAAAAGAATCTTCTGTTTATGTGGAAATTTTTAGGGATAAATTAGGCAAATATTATGTTTATCCGGAAAAGGAAACATTTGTACAGGAAATATCAAAAGAGGATAATCCATCCTTTAAGGGTAATGCATCATTAAAAATAGATCTAACCAGAAAAAAATATTCAGGTGCTAATTTACTCGCCAGAGGTTCACTTGATCTAACTCCTATTTTAAAATATGGTTTTCTTATATTTGCTATAAAAGGCGATAAAGGAAATGAAAGAGTTATGATAGGTTTAGATGATGGAAGTGATAATGATGGAAAAAGTGTATGCAGTTCAGTCAGACTTTCAAAATATATAAAAATAACTAAAGAATGGCAGGAGGTTGCTATTCCTTTGAAAGATTTTCCTGAATATGGTGAATACTTCAAAGAAGGAAAAACAGGTACAGATAAATATGATTTTGCTGACTTTATTGGATTTAGGATAACAACAGGGCCTTCCCGAAGAAAATCTATTCCCAAAAGTATAATTTACTTAGATGAAATAAGAATTAAATTTCATGACAAAAAAATACCAGATGGAATTTTTACAACTGTCTTTAATAAAAAAAAAGACATATTATATACGTATGCATATCCAGAAAGCAAATCATCAGTAAATTTTAAAAATGATAAAATAGTTCAAATGGACATACATATAATGGATTATTCCGGAGCTGCTTTAGGATTTAGTATTAAAAATATTTTACCTTTAAGACATACTGGTTTTCTCGAATTTGATTATAAACCAGTAAGTGGTAAACAAATTTTTTATATTGCTCTTGTAAATAGTGAATTTAAAGGGCCTAAAGTAGAAGCACGAATTTTCATTGCACCTTATTTAAATAAAAAAACAAAAGACTGGCAGACTATTAAAATACCCCTGGAAAAATTTTCAGATTATGGTGTTTACTACAATGGGATAATAGAAATATCTGAAAAATTTAGATGGGATGATGTATCAGAAATAAAACTCCTTATTAACCCGTCTGATTTTCCTTCAGGAAGTGAGCCCCAATGTAAATTCCTGTTAAAAGATATAAAAATAAAAAAAACCAAAGGAGAAGAACACAAACCAATTAAAAACCTATATTCAACTATTAATAAAATTATTACTGAAGATAAAAAAAAGGATGGTGTTTTTATTGGAGCATTTTGCCCTGGAGTTCCACAAAATATAGAAATTATATATGAATTTGAAAAATTAATTGGTAAAAAAGTTGCCCAGATTATGTGGTATTTAGACTGGGAATCAACATTTCCAATAAAAGATTGTAAAAAAATACTGGAACATAATGCTGTTCCTCATATTGTATGGGAGCCCTGGTACTTTAAAGATCCTGATAAGATTAAATTAAAAGACATACTTTCTGGAAAATATGATTCATATATTAAAAAGTGGGCACACGGTGCTAAAGACTATGATGATATTATTTTTTTAAGATGGGGGCATGAGTTTAATGGGGACTGGTATCCATGGTCATTAGCACAAAATAATATGGATCCGGCTCTTTATGTATCAACTTATAGACATATTCACAATTTATTTGATGAAGTAGGAGCTGATAATGTAAAATGGGTATGGTGTCCAAATAATGTTTCTGTCCCTGCTGTATCCTGGAATGACTATATTGCAAGTTATCCCGGGGATAAATATGTGGACTGGATAGGTCTGGATGGATATAACTTTGGCACAACCCAGCAAAGTTCTGTATGGAAAAGTTTTGATGCAATTTATTACAATATCTACAGGCATCTTATTATTAAAGGATTTAAAAAACCCATTATGATTGCGGAATTTGGCTGTGCAGAACAAGGTGGAAATAAAGCAAAATGGTTTGAAGAACTTCATAAAATGTTAAGACAAAAATACCTTAGAATTAAATCTATTATTTTTTTTAACATTGCAAAGGAAGCAGACTGGAGAGTAGAATCTTCCTATAAAACAGCAGAAACAATTAAAGATATGCTGCAACATAATTTCTACCTCACTTCCGGAACCAGACTTTCAAAGATAAGCGAAAAATTTAAATCATATTTGCCTGCTATTAAATCTATTGAAAAAAAAGAGGATATTATATCTACAAAGAAACGAAAATTAAATATTGCCTTATTACACAATTATAAAACAGATGGGGTATTAAATGAATGGGATAAAATTAAACCCCTGTATGCTGATGATGAGTGGTATATATCCAATAAACCAGAATGGAAAGGTGAAAAGGATTTAAGTGGTAAAATTTATATAGGGTGGGATGGAAAAAAATATTTATTATTTGCAGCTATAGTAAAAGATGATTTTCCCCTTAACAATAAATATAAAAATGGTAATATATGGAAAGGAGATGGTATGGAATTCACTATAGGAGTTGCTTCTGAATTGGAACCTGATAGAGTTACTTTAAGAAAAGATGATTTTCAATTTGGCATATCATGTGGTGATGGTAATAAAATGAAACCTTTTATATGGATATGGCAGAAAAACAAAGAAGCAGATGACTATTCTGTAATAGTAAAAAAAACTCAAAATGGCTATATTATGGAAGGTAAAATTTCTTTACTAAATTTCAACCATTACATTCCAAATCAAAATGATACAATTGATTTTAATATTGTGCTTGATGATCTTGATAAAGGCGAAACAAGAGAAAAACAGCTTATATGGAATGGTTCAGAAGAATTTTATTCTGACCCAAGCCTCTGGGGAAAAGCTGTATTTACAGGGCCTTTACCATAATTAGATTATTAAGAATATTTTTCCTGATATAATTTCAAAACAGTTTTCCATGGCAATATGTCTATATCACCTTTTTTTCTTGGTCTATCCTCTGTTAATGATGCAATAATTAATGGTGTTTTTGAAAATGATTTTCTAAAGCTTTGAACTGTCTGCAAACGAATATCACTTTTTCCTGTTTAAACCCTATAAATTATATTTTTTTAATTATGAGTTGTTGTTTTTGTAACATAAATAACAATTTTATGTTATTTTTACATTATAAATAAATTTACTATAATAAAAACAATAGTCAACTTCACCTGAGTTTTTTAATCAATCTCATATCTACATTTGCCTGTCCGCAACCTATAATTAGTCTATAAATT
>CBDVEP010000176.1:0-5031 GCA_965373035.1 uncultured bacterium | reverse complement strand
AAATCAATTACATAAACAAATCACTAAACTGCTTCAGCAGTTAAGAGATGAAAATTTGGAGGAATATCCATGAGTCCATCAACACAAGTATCAAGAGATTCCTTAATCATTTATCAGGAAAACACAAATAATGTTTTTAAAGCATTAAAGAAAGGGTGTGTAGATTATCTGGATTTGAGTAAATGGGGATTTCAAGATAGATTCTATGCCTTTTTGCTGAGTATGAAATTTTTTAAAATAGCAGGATCATCATATCCAACCCCCAGAGTAAAAGAAGAGATACCAATATGGTTTCAACTGGCATCGCAAACACAATTAAAATTACATCAGGAAAAGTCATATAGTAAATTGCCCGGATTATTAAAATCAGGTCCAATCTTATCACGGTTAAAATTCAATATCGGCGGAGAATCAGGGGGTTTTAATAATAAAAATAAAAAACAAAGGGAAGTGCCTGTTGATTTTGACAGTGTGCGGAAATTTTTCAAAGATACAGGTCCTGAAGAATTAAACAAATGGTACAATGAAAAGGTTATTAAAATTTTTCATCATAATAGAGCCTTTGATAAACGTGGCATATTTATAATAGATCAAACCCATATAGTTGTTCCTGATAATAAAAATTACAAGGGTGCACAATTGGCTCGAGTTGATGAACATGGCCAGAGAATAGATGTCAGTAAAATGACTGATGAGCAAAAAAAGGGTGTTAAACCGCGTTGGTGCTATAGTTTAAGCCTTTTAGTACATATAGGCCAGGACGGAACTCATGTGATCTGTGGTTACAAATTAGGTGGCGGAAATGATGATGAACTCGATCATGCTCCGAAGTTAATAGAGAAATTCACAAACGCTGTAGGTAAAGGTGTAATAAAAATATTGATCATGGATAGAGGGTATATTTCCGGTGAATTCATCAGTTTATTAAAGAATAAATATGATATTGATGTAGTTGTTCCATTTAAAAAAAACATGACTGCCTTCAAAGATAGTGTCAGGATAGCAGAAAAAATCGAACATAAAAAATGGAAAAAATATCGTACGTATAAAAAAGATGGAATAGAATATGAAGAATTTATCATATCAATCGAAGATATTGAAGATTGGGAAAGTATCGGAATGCCTGTGTCGGTATCAATAATGAAAACAATTGGTTCAGATGATACTATAAAATATTGGAGCCTTTGCACGACATTTAAACCGAAAAATGATAAAGAAGCATTTGACCTTTATCATATTCGTTCAAAAATAGAAGAAGTAAATAAACAGATAAAAAACAATTGGTTTATAGGCGAATTCAGTTCACCACATGCATCTTTAATGGAGGCGCATGTTTTATTTACTTTATTGACCTACAGTCTTATTCAATTGTATTTAATGAAAAAGCATTTAATTACTCAAACAAATAAAACCATTGAAACATTCAAATCTATGGAACAGATGGGTAAGGAATGTGTAATCGTATATTATGACAATGAGTTTGCCATATTTGATTTGGATTATTATACAAAGACAATAGCTCTTCTTGAAGAAAGTGCAAAACAAAAATTAGTAAAATGGATAAATGATTCACAGAAAAAATGGGCGACAGCAAGAGATGGTTGAAAGGTTATTGTTTGATCATAAAGAATAAAATAAATTTGGGATGGGATAAATCTCATTACAGCCTTATAGCAATTCAAAATAATATTCCATAAAACGAACCGGGGAATAATCATCTTCGAATTGCTATTAAATAAAAACAGACTGTCTATATTTTGTGAAATACCACAAAATTAGAAATTTTTTTATAGGATACCTATTTTTTAATTCTACTGTCTGAATCACAGCGTCCCCAAAATTCCCCTTGACAATAAAATAAAATAAAATAAATTAATCTTCTATGGAAGTTGAATACATTAATCCTTTTATAATAGGTGCAATAGAAATATTTGAAAAAATTGCACAAATTGAACTTAAAAAAACTGATGTTAAAATAACTAAGGGGACACATCCATCCAATGAAATATGTATTATATTTGGTGTAACTGGATATTTATCCGGTCAGGTTGTATATAGTTTTAAATACCATACTGCTCAACGAATTGTAAGTTGTATGATGCCTAACAGTAAACCAGAGGAACAAACTGAATATTTTGAAAGTGCTCTTAGCTCCCTGGCTAATATGATAACTGGCAGGGCAACTATCTTACTTGCAGGTAAAGAACATTTAATTCAAATCACTCCCCCTGTTGTTAATATAAATAATAATAAAAATATTAATTATTTTAAATATCCTACTATATGTGCTAATTTTAGTTCGCGATTTGGTACGCTTGAAATTAATGTAGCATTAAAAAAAACCAACTAAATGGAGGAATGAATGGCAACCATACTGCTGGCTGATGATTTAGCTTTTATTAAAATGGTTCAAAAAGAAATACTTTCAAAAGCAGGATATACAGTAGTTGGTGATGCATCTGATGGAGTAGAAGTAATTGAAAAATATAAAAAATTAAAACCAGATGTAGTTATAATGGATATTACCATGCCTAAAATGGATGGATTAAATGCATTAAAAGCAATTCGGCAATTAGATCCAAATGCACGAGTAATTGTCTGCAGTGCTTTAGGTCAACAACAATTAATAATTGAAGCTATAAAATTAGGTGCAAAGGACTTTATTGTTAAACCTTTTGAACCAGAACGGCTTGGGGCAGCCATTCAAAAGGCATTAAAATAAAATGTTTTTTAAAAAATTCTTAAGCCTGTTTGTTTTCATCATTCTGTCAAATATGTCAAATAATTTATTTTCTTTCAGCATGGGAAATAAAAATGCATTAACTAATATAAAAAAAATAGAATTAATTGATAAAAGTTATAGAACTTTAGCAGTTTTACCCTTTGAAAACTTAACAAAAAAAGACGAATATTCTTACATAGGAAAAACAATACAAAAATTTCTTTCAGCTAATCTGAATATTCTTACTAAATTTGAAATCTCTACAAATGATTTTTCAATACCTGAAAAATATAAAACAAACAATTCAATAGTATTATCATATGGAACTAATTTTTTTCGGGATGTGATTATCCTGAAACCTGATTTTATTTATAAAAAATATATAAATGCTCCTCATCCTGAAAATCTAAATCAATTCTCAAAAATAATTCAAGCTGATTATATCATTTCCGGGAAATATTCATTTATTAAAAAATTAAAAAACAATTTTAAAATTTCATCCAGTATGTATAATGTCATTCAGAATAAAATAATCTATAATACAATTATACATCTTAATGAAAAAAAAATAAATAAAGATATTGATAAATTATCATCGGATATTGTTCAATTTTTTCATCCAGCACAAAAAGGCTTTTTTAAACTTACAACTGATTTTTCCAATTACGAACTATTTATAGACAATATAATAATGGATGCTCATGTGAATTTATTTGAATTACCTATTGGAAAACATAAAATAAAATTTCAAGTACTTGAGCATCCAAGCATAATAACTAATATCCTTATAGAAAAAACTTTAACAAACAATGTTTCGTTTTACGAAAAATCCTTTTTTGAAAAAAAAGCTATTCTTAAAATTACTTCAATCCCTGCAAATGCCTTTGTTTATCTTAATATTAATTTATTAGGAAACACTCCTTTAAGTTTTTCCAATTTAAACCCTGGCTCCTATCGGTTAAAAGTCTCAAAAACAAATTGTTTAACTTCCTATCAAAACATTCAATTAAATACAGGTATAAACACATTTAATATTGCCTTACAAAAAGCGCAATCTAAAAAGTTTTATGAAGAAAAACATAAAAAAAACAAGACAATTATGTATATTTCTCTTGGTGTAGGGACATTATCATTACTTAATTGTTACTTTTTTTATGCTAACGGAAAATTAGAATGGGATAGATATAATAATACCTTTGATAAAAAATGCTTAGAAAAGGGAGATATATATATGACAATATCTCTTATTAGTGGTTTTGCAGGACTTGGCTGTTTAACAGTGTCTTTAATTCATTTTTTAAAAGTAATTAATTATGATGATGTTAATATAGGATTTTATAACAAAAATGATATTAAATTTGATCTGGCATTATATAGGTTTTAGTTTTAGGGGACGGTTAGTTTTAGAGTTTCCCCATTTAACAGGTTTTAAACAATGAGTGTTTTAAAAAATTTCTTTCAACAGTTAAAAGGAAAAAAATTACAAATAAATGATGACTTTTATGAAGAGCTTGAAGGGACTCTTATTGAAGCAGATATTGGGATTGTTACAACTCAGATGATACTGGACTATTTAAAAAATCCCTTTCAAAAAAAAAAGACACATGATAATGAACAATTAAAAATTCTTCTTAAAAAATATTTAAATGAATTAATCATGGAAGGAGACTTAAATAATAATCCAGGTTTAAAAATCATCCTGTTCACAGGTATAAATGGTGTTGGCAAGACAACATCTCTGGTAAAAACAGCTTATTATTTAAAACAGAATAACTTCAAAGTAAAACTTGTTGCCGGTGATACTTTCAGAGCAGCAGCTATTGACCAAATAATAGTATGGTCTGAAAAAATCAAGCTTCCGCTTATAAAATCAACAATTGGCTCTGATTCAGGAGCAGTAGTTTTTGATAGTATTACATCTGCTTTAAAAGATAATACTGATTACCTGCTAATAGATACATCTGGCAGGATGCATACCAACGAAGATTTAATGAAAGAACTTAAAAAATTAAAAAATATATGCTTAAAGCGTATTGAAAAAGATAATTTTGAGAATATATTAGTAGCAGATGCTACAACAGGACAAAACGGTTTTATCCAGGCAGAAATATTTCATAAGTTTATTCCTGTAACAGGTATCTTTTTATCCAAATTTGATTCTATATTTAAAGGCGGGACTATTATTCGCATTTCTTCTGAATTACACATACCCATTAAATTCATAGGAACAGGAGAATCTATTACTGATTTTAGCTTTTTTAATAAAAAATTATATGTCTTGAAGTAAAAGTGCTATATTTTCTGCTTGC
>CBDVEP010000175.1:0-5172 GCA_965373035.1 uncultured bacterium | reverse complement strand
CTACTGAGTACTGAGGGTCTGACCCCACTGTCACTTTTCATTACTTCTAATTCACTATCTTTCTCTAAAATAATATAATATTTCACTTTACCTCTATAATTCTTCTTAATAAAGCTTTTTGCCTTTTCAACACCCATAACAAACATAGCTGTGGCAATATAATCAGCTACAACAGCTTTTTCAGTTATAACAGTAACACTAACAATATTATTCCAGACAGGCAGTCCTGTTTCAGGATCTAAAATGTGATGATATTTTTTCTTCTTCCTTAAAATGTATCTTTCATAATCTCCTGAAGTCACAATAGCTTGATTAGAGACATTCACCTTAGCAATTACGTCTTGTCTTATTTTGGGATGTTGAATTCCAATCACCCATTTTCCTTTTCCATTGTTACAGCCAGATGCATAAATATCCCCTCCAATATTAACAAGAAAATTGTTATATCCCTTGCTTTTTATAAACTCTGAAAATCTGTCAATAATATATCCCTTAGCAACTCCACCTAAATCAATACTCATATTATCTTTTAATAATTTAATCTGGTTATTGGAAAAAATAATATTCTTCATTCCTATTGAATTTAATTTGTTTTTAATAATATCATTTGATGGTATTTTTTGATTATTATAATCATATAATCTGGAAATATTTCCAATAGTTATATCAAAAGCTCCTTCTGTTAAATAAAAATACTTTTTACATTTAATTATTAAATCAAATAATCTGCTATCTATCTTATAAAAACGACCTGATTGAAATTGATTAATTTTAAAAACTTCACTTTTTTTATTATAGTTATTAAACAATAAATCATAATCCTGTGCCTTTTTTTTTAAATCCTTCATAATAATATCAAATTGATTATTATTCATTTTATGATCAACAATAGTAATGGTAATGAGAGTATCAAAAGCAAAAAATGATTGCTGAAAACTTTTGTTCTTATATGTGCAAGATAAACTGAAAAGTATAATAATAATTAAAATAGTTTTGAAGAAACTCATTTGTATAATCTTTCATTAAATCACAGCATGGATAAAATATTACAAAATAAAAAAACAAAGTCAAAATTTAGTTTTAACTTGATTTTATTTTTAAAAATATAATAATTATTAACATGAAAAAAATAAAAAATATAGGCGTACTCACAAGCGGCGGTGATGGGCCAGGTATGAATGCTGCTATTAGGTCTATTGTCAGAACAGGTCTTTATTATAATTACAAAGTTTTTGGCATATATCGAGGCTGGCAGGGATTAATTGATGATAAAATTAAAGAATTAACCTCAAGAGATGTCGGTGGTATTATTAATAAAGGGGGAACAATTCTTCAGACAGCACGAAGTAAAGAATTCATGACTTATAAAGGCAGAAAAAAAGCCTTTGAAAACATGAAAACCCATAATATAAAATCTATTGTTGTTATAGGAGGTGACGGCTCTCTCCGTGGACTGCTTGATTTTATTAATGAATTTAAAATTCAGGGCATTGGTCTTCCAGGGACAATTGATAATGATCTGTATGGAACTGATTATACCATTGGTTTTGATACAGCAGTTAATACAGCTCTTCAGGCTATTGATAAAATAAGGGATACAGCTACATCGCATCAAAGATTATTCTTAGTAGAAGTTATGGGAAGGAATTCGGGCTGTCTTGCTGAATATTCTGGCATAGGAGGAGGAGCAGAAGATATTTTAATACCTGAAACTATTACTGATATAAAAAAAATATGTAATACCTTAAAAAAAGGACATAAGCTTGGTAAAAAAAGCAGTATCCTTGTTGTAGCTGAAGGAGATGAAGCTGGCAATGCATTTGAGATTAAAAAGAAAATAGAAAAATTGGTTAACTGGGAAATCAGGGTATCAGTAATTGGGCATATACAAAGAGGAGGGTCTCCTACAGCTTTAGATAGAGTACTTGCCACCTGTATGGGATATGAAGCTGTTCTTGCTATTAAAAAAGGAGAGACTAACAAAATGGTTGGTATTACTAATAATCAACCCATCCTCACTCCTTTAAAAATAACATGGACAAAAAAGAAAAAAACAAATAAATCACTTGTGAAAATGCTGGAAGTTCTTAATACATAGTAAAAATTATCAGAAGTAAAAATATTTTCAAATTACTTTCTCCAATAACATTTTGAACATTCCCAATATTCAACTTCTTTTTTTTCTCCAGTCCAATCAACAACATCAACTTTTTTATATTTTCCTTTTCTAATTGGAATTTCCATTTTACCAAAATAATGACCACCGCGATAACTTCTATCTTTATATATAATGACTTTAATTTCTTTACCACAAACAGCACAAGTTCGTTTTAAACGGTTGATAATAATTTTTCTACTTTTATTCATTAATAATTTGGGATAAATAATTTTATCTGTTTATCAGGATAATGCTTATCATTACGAGTTACTAACACTTGATTAAATTTTATTGCGGTAGCAGAAATAATACAATCATAAAGTTGTAATTGATACCCTTTTGCTCGGGTTTTTATTTCACATGCAAATCTTACAATATTCTTATCTACAGATATTTCTTTTAGATTATTTAATAATTCAAAAGTTTTTTCTTTTTCATCTTCTCTCATTCCGAATAATATTTCTCCAGAAGTGATTACACTACAATAATTTTGTTCATTTTTAAATTTTAGTAGTATTTCTTTTGCTCCTTTTTTACCTCGTAAATGATCTATCAAAACATCTGTATCAAACAATGCCATTAATAATTTCTACCTTTCCTCATTTTTCGTATATAATTATTTACACCTTTTTTTAATTCAGGATGATTGCTCTTTTTCCATGTCCCAAAACTTTTCTCTATTCCATCAGTATAATTTAATACCCGAATATATGTTTTAATTGCTTCAATTATAAACTCTGTAAAATTTAATTTATTTTTACTTATTACAGGACGAATTTCTTCCAAAATAGACTCTGGAAATCTTATTGATTTTATAATACTTTTCATTTAAAAATCATCTCCTTTCTTTATTCAATATAATACAAAATTATTTATTTGTCAATACATTTTTTATATTTCTGTATTACAAAAAATTCTTCCAACTTCTCCCTCCTTAAAACAAATCTTTAAATATTTTTTGAATTTTATTTTGAAATACCAAAAATCAAAAAAATATATTTTATTAGGACCATTCTTTTTTATATTTTAGCTGTTGTGATTTTCTTCTGGGCCTGGTACTTTCCTTTTTTATCTTTATAAGAAGTCAAGCAATCTTCATCACTTTCTAAAAATAATACCTGGGCAACCCCTTCCCCGGCATATATTTTAACAGGGCAAGGAGCTGTATTGGAAATAGCCATCGTTACAAATCCTTCCCATTCCGGTTCAAAAGGAGTTACGTTTATAATAACACCGCACCTGGCATAAGTGGATTTCCCAAAACAAATTGTTATAATATTCCTGGGAATCCTGAAATATTCCAGGCTTTTTGCCAGTATATAAGAATGAGGGGGTATGATACAATATTTACTTTTTTTAGTAGTAAAAACCTTATTATTAAAATTTTTAGGATCTAAAACAGAATTGTTCTTATTATTAAAAATTTTAAACTCATCATCAATACGAACATCATAACCATAAGAAGATAATCCAAATGAAATTACATCCTTTCTAACCTGAGATGGAGCAAAAGGGTCTATCATTTTATATTTAATAGACATCTCTTTTATCCATTTGTCTGATTTTACACTCATATTATTTCCTTATTTTGTAAACTCTATTGCTGTTTATTTTATTGAATTATTTTACATTGTCAAATAAAATACAATAATCAAAAATTCTTGACGTCAGATAATAAATTGGTTATACTTTATAAAATACAAGGTGTTGTTATGAAAAAAAATTTAATTATTATTTGTTTACTGTACTTTTCACTAAACTTATATGCAACTGATGAAAAAGATATAACTTATATAAAAAAATTATATCAAAATAAGTATTATAAAGAAACTGTATCAGAACTGCAAATGTTTATAAAAAAGCATACAGATTCAAAATACTATTATTCAGCTTTAAACATATTAGGAAATAGTTATTATATTTTAAAAAAATATAATAAAGCTAAAACAATTTTTAAAACATTAAAATCAACTGAGTTTAATAATAATGCTTATTATTACTTAGGGATGATAGCATTAAAAGAAAATAAAATTAAACAAGCCCAGGAAAATATAGATAAAATTAATAAAAAAAATGAATTAAAACCAGAAGGCACTTATTTTATTGGTAATTATTACTATAAAAAAAATAATTTGAAAAAAGCAAAAATATATTTTAAAAAAGTATTTAATTATAAAAGTGCTTACTATAATGAATCACTTTTAAAGTTAGGATTTATATATTATAAAAATAAAAATTACATGGAAGCCAGTGCTGTTCTTGAAGAGTATATAAAAAAGGTTAAAGATAGTGCTAATATACCAACTGCTTATTTTTTATTAGGTCATTCTAATGAAAAGATGAAAGATTACCAAATGGCTTTTAAACATTACCAAAAAGTAGAAAAAAATTATAAAGATAGTGAATACTATGTAAAAAGCATTTATCATTTAACAAAACTATACAACAAAAATAATGATTATGATAATTTAAAAAAATATGCTTATAAACTTAATAATACTGAATATGAAAAACAAGGTTATACTTTATTAGCAGAATCTGAATATGAAAGAAAAAATTATATTCTATCTGAAAAAATTTATGAAATGATCCTAAAAAAAGATAAAGAGCCAAAAATAAGATATAAATTAATTTTATCATTAATGAAACAGGAAAAATATAATAAGGCATTAATTCATTTAGAAAAAATAAAAGAAACAAAATATAAATCAGATTATTTTTATTATACTGGTTTTATCCTTCATAAGCAAAAAAAGTATAATACTATTTTAAAAAAACTAATAGATTATGAAAAAGCAAATATTAAAGATGATTATGAAAAAGATATACTCTACTTTCTTGCCCAGTCATGTTTTAATTTAAAAAAATATAATCCTGCAAGGAAATATTATACTAAGTTATACAAAAAAGAAAATAATAAAAATTATTTATACCAGCTTACTTTAATTGAGTATAATGTTAAAAACACAGAAGAAGCAGAAATTTCAGCTGTTATGAGCCAGGTTCAGGATGTG
>CBDVEP010000174.1:0-5184 GCA_965373035.1 uncultured bacterium | reverse complement strand
CACGAACGCTGAAACCTTCATATCACGCCGATTATCCCCCCCCCAATTCATTTCCTATTCATTCAGCTTGCTGGAATTGGATTCTGTTTTGAATCCATTTTCTTTTAAGAAGCCGGGAAGGAGTGGCTGCTTTCTGAAGCTCTCCAAGATTTTTTAACTCCTTTAAAAAGATACTATAATTCTTAACCGGAACTTCTATAATTATAGATTGAAATTGAATATGTTCTTTATCATACTCCTGTTTAACAACTCTTCCTTTTAATCTCAGGGCAATATTAGTGACTTGAATAAGCATCCGATTAAACCGGGCAATCTGAGTGACAGGAGCTTTCTTTTCTTTTTTCTTCACAGTCTGTGTCTTGTTAACTTCAATGGATTTTTTATCTTCTATCTCCAAGGCATCATCCAACTTCCTGCTTTTTTCAGCGGATTTTCCTTCAACTGCTGACATACTGAGTATTCGGGATTCATCTGTAACTACAATCACCAGTTCCATAATGTCCTCATCTCTGTCAACTTTTCTAAAATCCATACTTTTATCCCCAGCATCCTTAATTGATTCAGCCTTTTCAAGTTCTGCTGGAAATTCTTGAGCACCATACTTTTGTATGGAGCGAGGTGTGATTTTATCCTTTGGTTTCTTCCCTGCTTTTAAACTATCAGGAGTTTTAACTGCCATTTTTTTTTCAGATATTACAGGAAGAGCTGTTTTTTCATCCTCTACAATATCCTGCATTCTCTGCTGTGGTCCTATAATCCAGATTAAAAATATTACAGTTATAACTGCACCAGCCAGTTCCAATGGGATTTTTATTTTAAAAGGGATGAATAATTTTTTAATAAGCCTTTCAATGGTTTTTGGCTGTTCTATCCTGCTTTGAACTTTGGCTAAAAAATCAGAAGGTGCTTTTACTTTTTCAAGAGAGAACATCTTTATTTTATATTTTGTCAGTAACTTATATTCCTGTGCACAATCTTTACAAATTTTCAAATGCTGTTCAATTAATTTTTTATTCTTCTGTGAGATTAATTCATCAATATAATCCCACAAAAGTTTTTTTATATTTGAACAGTTCATATTATATCACTTCACTTAATTTTATTACAAGAGACTGCCTGGCTCTTGCTAATTTTGATTTTACAGTACCTAATTTAAGACCTGTAATTTGAACTATTTCTTCATAAGGGAGTCCTTCAATATCTCTTAGAACAACCAGTGTTTTTTGTTTTTCCGGTAAAGAATCAATAGCACTATGAATCATAAGTTTCATCTCTTTTTCTTCAATCATTTTTTCAGGCAAATAAGTTTCATCCTTAATTTCCATAGGATAAATACCATTATTGCAATTTTTTGGTTTATCAATAGGTATCATCGTTTTCCCAAATCGATAATGAATAGAAGATAATTTACTCTTACATGTATTCACAGCAATTCTATAAAGCCATGTAGAAAAGTGTGATTCAAATTTAAACCGGGACAGATTCTTATAAACTTTAACAAATGTCTCCTGTGCAGAGTCATCTGCATCATCATAATTACCTAAAAATCGATAACAGATATTAAAAACCATATCCTGATATTTAAGAACTAACTGATCAAAAGCTTTCTCATCATTTGATTGAAAAGACTCAATGAGCTTTTTATCATCCAGAATTGATCGATCTTTCTGCTGCCTATTCATATTAGACTAATTTAATCCTATAAAGTTCCATTTTTATGAATTATAATAATTAAAATTTCAATATCAAAATTTTTTTATTTTAATTGATTTTTCTTTATTTTTTATTAATTCCTTTTTCTGGTTATTGCAATTCCCCATTACTGCATTAAACCGAAGTCATGAATTTTCTGCGGATAATTTCTCAAGTCGTATTACAAAAAAACTACAATTTTTAATAAATTCACTTATTAAACTACAAAAGATAATCTTTCAAATCCATATCCCCATCCTTTTTACAGTACCTTATATTATTCACATCCACCTTTAAGTAAGCGAATTAATAAATTAAAAAAAGATCAGTCTGTTCCAAAATCATAATTAACCCTTATAGATTTTTTATCTTTTTCAAGTTTTTCTCTGAATTTTATTTCCCTGTAGGGGAGATATTGATCATTAAATGGGAGCTCCAGCCTGGCTATTGTCTGTTCATCATTTGTGCCAATTCTTAACAAATTAGGATCAAGCCCTTGATTTTTTAAAAGAATAATAATCATGGCAAGCCCCATTCCAGCTCCTTCAATATTATCAGCATTGTCCATATAAAAATCAGCAATTGATTTATATTTCATAGCTGTGTTTAATTTTTCACGCATTCTCTTTTCATCAATTATTGGAATTGGGGTGTTATTAATAACTTCTACCCTCATCCCGTTCTTATTATAAATATATCTGATTTTTACTTTATAATTTAAACTTTTAGTTTTATTTGAAAATCCCTGCAGGAAATTTTCCCTTAATGTCAGTCTGAATATCGATGTCCCTTTTTTCCAGTCTTTGGGGTCATCAATATTAAGATTGTTTTCTGCAAAAACAATTCGTTTGATATTAGCTTTAGTTGCATTAATTATTAATTCCTTTACTGCAGTATAAAGAATATCTATTAAATCTATTCTGTTAAATCTTGTAAGAATTTCTTTTAATTTGTTTAAGACTCGATTTTTTAATCTTTCTGTAAAAGCATATACATTCATATCATGATACTTTTTTATAATTGTTTTATTTTCCATAATCTTTATTTCAGATATATTTTTTATATATAAGTACTATTCATAAAATAATATATAATAAAAAATAATCAATAAATATTATCGATATAATAAAAAAAATTTTTAATAATTTAAAGACATTGAAATTAAAATCTTTTATATTATATATAAGACCATGATAATTATAAAAAATCACATTAAATATCTCACATTAATATTTCTAATTATAATAACTTCTGGCTTTTCTGATTTAAAACAAAATCCTTATTTAATTTATAATAAAAAAAATAAAATGGGACAGGCTGATTTTTGGCTTAATAACTTAAAAAATCCTGATAAGCTAATTTTATCATTAAAAGAAATAAAAAAATTAAATAAAAAAGCCCATAAAAACAAATTTATACGGAATCCATTATTTGAAAATGAAAATAAAAAAGGTGAAATAATTAAATATCACCTCATTCAAAGCCTTCAATGGATAAAAAGATTTAAAAAATATGATAAAAATAACAATCATTTAAAAGACCCTGCTTTTTCGAAAAAATTACAAAGTCTTCTTAACCTTAAAAAAATACCTGAAATAATTAAATGCCGCTTCTGTCTTGTTATCACCAATACTTATCTCCGTTCATTTCCAACAAATATAATGGTTATGAAAAAACCAGATGATGTACCTTTTGATATATTTCAAAAGGCATTTTTAGATACAGGTGAAGAAGTAACACTTTTTCATACTTCCATGAATGGTAAATGGGGATATGTTCAGGCATACCAGGGACGGGGATGGGTTTGTTTAAAAGACATGGCCTGGACATATCAAAAAAAAGATGTTCAAAATTATGTTTCAGCTAATCCCTTTATTATAGCACTGGATTGGGAAGTTATTATCTATTCAGATAGCAATTTTTTAAATATCTCTTCATCTATCCATATGGGACAGAAACTGCCTCTGCTTGATAATACAGAAAAATGCTTTGTTGTAAAATCACCATCTAAGAAAAAAGATGGAACATTATCATTTAAAAAAGGATATATTAAAAAAGATAATGACGTATCAATTCAATATCTTAAATTAACTCCAAGGAATATTGCTTTACAATCCTTTAAAATGCTTGGTAATGATTACTCATGGGGAGGAAAGGAATTTAATACGGATTGTTCTTCTTACCTGAGAAGGATTTTCCTTACTACAGGACTTAAACTTCCTAGATTTTCTTTTTATCAAATTAAGCACCTTAAAAAAAAGCGAGTTAATAAAAAAAATAAAAAATATATTCTGGATACTTTAAAACCATTTGAAACCTTGCTTTATTATCCCAATCCCAATCATGTTATGCTTTACATTGGTAAATTTAATGATAATTATTATATCATACATAATAAATGGTCTTATAAAATAGAGAAAGATGAAAATGAAAAAGAAATATTTATAAAAAAAATAATTGTAAGCGATATTAATCTTGGACAGGATTCAAAGGAAGGCTCTATTTTTAAACGAATCTCTTACATCAGTACTTTTTGATAATTTAAAAAAAGATAAAAGCTTAAATCCCCTTAATAAAATGCATCTTGTTGAAATGATTTTGAAAAGCCTTGATAGTGTTCAAAAAAGATTGAAAAAATGAAAACAATATTTCTCCCACCTGCGGATAAGGAATCCGAAGATGCTATCCTTTATCTTACCCCCTACATTCTTTTAAATAAATTTTAATAAATCTCTTGTATATACAACATTTAGTTCTTTTTTTATTTCTTTAGCATGAAAATGTTTATTTCCTGTTACAAAATATTCTGGTTTCAAAAATAATCCTGCTGCCAATATATTTATATCATTTTTATGCTTTATTAATCTTTCTGCATATAGAATATATTTCTTATATTGCTCTACTGTTATTATTGTCTCTATATCAATTAGTGCTAACTTTAGATAATATTCTGCTTCATCTTTCGTTTTATGTCCCACTTTTTTATATCTGGTTTTAATAAAAGCATATAATTCTTTAATTATTGTATCTGATATACAAAAATCAATATATTTCTTATCTAATAATTCAGCCTCATTTCCATTAAAATATATTCCAGAAATTATTATATTGGTATCTAAAAATATTTTAATTCCCATACCTTATTTCATTTATTTCTTTTAATACTTCAAATTTTTTAATTTTATTATTTTTAATTCTTTGTCTTAATATTTTTCTTGTCTCTACAGCAATAAGCTTTCTTAATGCTTTTGTTATTAGTTCATCCATATTTGAAAATTCTATAGGTATTCTTCTATCCAAAATTGTATTGTATAAATCATCAGGAATATCCGCAGTAATTGTTTTCATAATTTAAACACCTCCATTTATTTGATAAAATAAAAGGTTCATATATTCATATATTATTCACACTATTTATATTCATATCGGGTCTTTTCTTGTAATAATTCAGATTTTCTAAAAAAAATAATATATACAAATTATGGTGCAATT
>CBDVEP010000173.1:0-5209 GCA_965373035.1 uncultured bacterium | reverse complement strand
GATTAAGATTGATTAGGCATGAGGCATTAAAAATTTAAGATTAAAGATTTAAAATTTAAAAAATGAAGATAGTAGCCGAGTTTTAAGACTTTGTTACAAATATGGAGGTATAGCGATGAAAGTAATGAAAAGGGTTGTTTTTTTAGTAGTAGTTTTATGTGTTATGTTTGCAAATAATAATATTGTATCAGCAGCAGAAGGCGATGTTGTCTGGACAAAATTTCATAATGGAAGTGGTAATGGTGATGATAAAGGGCAAGGTATAGCAGTTGATAGTGACGGTAATGTTTATGTTACAGGTTATGAATATAATGGTACAAATGATAACATCTTTGTCAGGAAATATGATAAAGGTGGAAATGAAATCTGGACAAAATTTCATAATGGAACTGATAATGAGGATGACAGAGGTTTGGGCATAGCAGTTGATAGCAGTGGCAATGTTTATGTTACTGGATTTGAAGGTAATGATACGGGTAGTTTTATCTGGGTGAGAAAATATGATAAAGATGGAATTGAAATCTGGACAAGAACTCCTAGGGTAGGGAGTTGGGATAAAGGCTGTGGTATAGCAGTTGACGGCAATGGCAATGGCAATGTTTATGTTACTGGTCGTGTACTTAATGCAGGTGTTGACAACAGTTGGGTGAGAAAATATGATAAAGATGGAACTGAAATCTGGACAAAAATGGATGATGGAATATTTTATCAAACAGGCTATGGCATAGCAGTTGACGACAGTAGTGGAAATGTTTATGTTACTGGATTTGAAGGTAATAATACGTGTAATTATATCTGGGTGAGAAAATATGATGAAGATGGAATTGAAATCTGGACAAGAACTCATGAAGGAGGTTGGAGTATAGGCTATGGTATAGCATTGGATTCCAGTGGAAATGTTTATGTTACTGGTCGTGAAAATAAGCCACATAGTAACATCTGCATCTGGGTGGGAAAATATGATAAAGATGGAACTGAAATCTGGACAAGAACTCATGAAGGAGGTTGTTGGAATATAGGCTATGGTATAGCATTGGATTCCAGTGGAAATGTTTATGTTACTGGTTGTGAAGAAGGTACTGATTTAAATAAAGATATCTGGGTGAGAAAATATTCCTGTGATTTAAAAATAGATATAAACACCTTACCATCAGCACAAGCAGGAGAAATATATCAAGCTAATTTTAAAGTCAATAAAGGGGCATCTCCCTATAAATGGACTTTAGTTTCAGGTTCTTTACCTTTAGGCATTACTTTATATTCTAATGGAGAAATAAGAGGCCTGCCAGTTAGTGATGATGAGAATACTTTTACTATTAGAGCAACGGAGTTTCTTGGCGGTATAGATGAACAAATTTTTTCAATTAATTTTTTTAATAGCAGCATTGCCCCAGGCAAAATCAAAGTAATAGGTGGGGAAAATGGTTATATTAATCCAGATAAAAATGAGGAGGCTAAAATAATATTTAATGCAAAAGAATCTGGAAATGTAAAAATAAAAATATACACATTAAGCGGACAGCTTGTAACAGAAATGTCACATAATGCAAAAGCTGGGATAAATACTGTTTATTGGAATGGACTGAATAAGGAAAACAAAAAAGTAGCTACTGGAATATATATAGTTTTCATCAAAGGTGCTGGTATGGACACCAGCACTAAGATTGCTGTTGGTTATTAAAGGTGAAAATATATTAACCCGTTCGCTGGTTCGGGTTTTTCATAACCCGAACCATAAATAGTGGTCCGAGTTGTGCGACCAACGAAAGTGCCTATGGTAAAACTCGAACCAGACATGGGCTGTCCTGTTTTACGAATACGGGTTAAACGAATATTTACCTTTTATTATAATTGTTCTACGGAATTACTGTATCCTGAACACAAACAGAAGAGCAATGAGTAACCTTACTGTGGTTATGTAATTCCTGTAATAAATTTTCATGTTTTTGAATAAAGTCCGATGTTCCAAAATTTAAAGGACAATAAGAGAGTTCTTTATCCCCTGTATAATTAATTTGCAATTCAGTTCTTCTAACTGATGCTGACCATTCTCCTGCTTTACCTAAAATATCCCCTGCTTTAACTTGATCATTTACTGAAATAACTGGCTCTAAAATATGGTCATAAATAATTAACCATAAAGAATTTTTAGAAAGAGCAATATGAATTTCATAATCAGATAGACCATCATTTTTAAAAATCCATGTAACAATTCCAGCAGTTGAAGCTCTAACTATTGCATTTGTAATAGTATAGTATTCAATAGCAGGTGAAAAACGATCTGGTCCTAATTTGTCTCCAAAGCAAATAAGAGCAGTAGAATTAAAATTTATATCTCCATAAGTTCCATTTCCAGGATCATAAGGGCCTGAAATATCTACAGGTGTAACAGATAGAACAGGTGGAGTTGCATCTGGCTTTTCTTGATTTGGTGGTTTATAATTTTTTGCTTTTGGGTCAAGTGGATTATCTCTTTTTTTTTCACAATTGAATATTACGAATAACATACATAGGAAAATTATTAATATTAAACTTATTTTATTCATTCGACTATATCCTATTTTTTTATTCTTTAACTGAGTTATATCCATAGGATTGACCACCATAAGTTAAAATCCCATTATGATTTTGTAACTGAAATGCAGGAAAAGTCAATTGACGATTAGATGGGGTAAAGCTTAAAGTGGAATCCTCCTTTATATTCCATGTTCCATTTGGATTTTTTGTAATATCAGGAATATAAAACATTCCTGGTTCCATTGGATAACCACTTTCAAATTCATATACATTTAAAAAGACAATCTGCCATCCTGCAAAAGTAACATTTCCAATAGGATCACATATAGTAATAACTTTTAAATAATATTTATCTTTTGGGCCAAAAGAATTATCATCTAAAGTAACTTTATATTTTTGAATATTTGGAATATCAGCTCCTATATATGATAAAAAAACAGGATTATCCGTCACAAGATAAACATCATTATCTGGAGCAGGTAAAGCTACTCTCTGAGGAGTATTTGCTCCTTTACTAATGTAAGAACAATTTTCTAAATCAAAAATCACCCTTACTGTAGGTTTATTATCTACAGAAACAATAATAGGTTCAGAGGTTTTATAATGGATTCCAGTTGTTCCGGTAGGTACTACAGCATTATTAATATTATAGGTTTTCCCATTTATTATAACATCTCCTGATACTGTAACAGACTCGCCATATAAAAGTTTAATACCAATATATGTACCAAAATCTTCTTCAGTTAAATTATAATTTTCATTTATTA
The DNA here is from genome assembly GCA_965373035.1 of uncultured bacterium. Taxonomy (GTDB): domain Bacteria; phylum Spirochaetota; class JAHITG01; order JAHITG01; family JAHITG01; genus CBDVEP01. Next base: position 1,925 of record CBDVEP010000173.1, on the reverse strand, counting down.
AATCAATTAATGAACTCTGTGCAATAAGATCAATTTCCTGATTAATATTAATACTTATTTCATCACCACCACCAATCCATTCACCATCTGCATTTTTTACCATTTTACTAAAAATATATAGTCCTTTAATATATATTTTATATGATGAAGGAGTAAATGACACTCTTTGAGAATTATTTGTTAAACCATCACCAAAAGCAGTGGCTATTGGTATTGACATAGGGGAGAAATTATTAAACGTAGATGGGGCAGTGCCAGCTTGAAATTTTTCTGTTACTGAAAAAATAACATTAATAGAACTCCCATCCGCAATAGAATTAAAAACAGGATTTTTTCCACAATTAGTCAAGGTAACAAGTGTACTTATCATAATAATTAATATCGTTCCAATAAAATATTTGTTTTTATTCATTATAAAGCACCTCCATTTTTAAAGTTGGTATTTAATTCCAAGTGAAAAATTAAGAATACTTAAATTATAATTTGCTGTATCTGATGATAACTTTTGAAGGTAATTATAATAAGAAACATCAATAAAAGGAATAATCTTAGATGTTAAAAAATAATTTATACCTAAAGTAGATTTAATTACAGGATCTATATTATTTATATCCTCATCATTATCAATTTCTCTTAAAATTTCAAAACCTATTCCACCTCCTAAACCTATGTAGAAATCTAAAAGTGAAATAATTTTAGGATAATAATAAGCTGAAATAGTGACAGGAATTAAAGCTAATGAATATTCATCATCATTTTTATTTTGTTTTGAATAATTAGCTTCTACTCCAGCAGTAAAATTTTTTAAAAAGGGAAGAGTCATATGACCGATTATACCAATTTGAAAAGCAGAATTTAAATTTTTACCTGGTTCGGCAATTCCTTTATCCATGCCTGCCATAATTCCTATTTGAAAATGAGCAAAAGAATTAATAGAGAATAATAAAAAGATAAATAATAAAATGATTTTAAGTTTCATAAATCACACCTCCTTCTAATTTAGACTAAGAGTTTAGAAGACTAAGAATTTAAATAATTTTACTTACTATTTAAATATAATATTACCAAATCTAATTTAAAAGTCAATAAAAAATACAGCTCATCTACATTTTTAGTAGATAAAAAATAATCAAGATGTAACTCCCCTGATAGATTTTTCTTGACATTTTGCATTTGAAACCACATTTGACATTTTTTTCTTGACTTTTTAAAAGAAATTATTATATTATAATTTATAGTAAAGATGAGGATAAATAAGTAATTTTTTATAAATAGCAAAGTAAATTTAATATCTCCTTATATTACAAAGGTTAATTTATTTATGGAGGAAAAAATGAATACAATTTTAAAATTAAACATTATTACAATATTATTATTTTTTTGTGTAAGTATAATACCAGTAGTAGCCTCAAATACAGGCTCTTCAGCATTAACAATACTGGAAGTACCAATTGGAGCACGAATATATTCAATGGGGAATACAGGTGTATCAACTGTAGATAATTCAGAGGCAATTTATGTAAATCCAGCAGGTTTGTTACAATTAAAAACAGATGAACTGGGAGGGGTTTATTATAATAGTTTTTGTGATATTAATTTTATAGGTGTCCAATATGCCCATCCCTTTTTAAAAAAGTCAGGTGCTCTTGGCTTTGGAGTTATAAGTATGAATTCAGGAGAAATAGACTTAAATTACTCAAATGGTTTAACAGAAAGAGTAGATGGTGAATCAACATTAGTATTTACAAGTTCCTATGCTTATCAGATTTTAGAAAAGATTAAAATGGGAATTAATTTAAAAATTATAAATAGTAAATTTTTAGAAGAAAATTCAACAACAGCAGTAGCAGGAGATATTGGATTATTAACTGAGTTCTTTAATGATAAATTAAACACAGGATTAGTAGTAAATAATATAGGGACTA
>CBDVEP010000172.1:0-5307 GCA_965373035.1 uncultured bacterium | reverse complement strand
TCTGTTATTTCATTTTTATTTCTTTATTAAAATTAAATTTTTTTATGTAATGTTTATACTTAAAAATATCATCTTTAGTTTTCAATAAAATAAAAGTAACACGTCTGTTTAATCCCATTTTACTGGAATCATAAGTTTTAGGCAGCACTTCTCCAAGACCATAAACCTGTAATTTTTCTTTATTCATCCCGAGTTCTATTAAATAATCAGCAACAGACTGGGCTCTTTTTTCTGATAATGTTTTATTCCTGTAAGCAGGTCCTGAAGAATCTGTATGCCCTTCAATAGCCACACTATATTCAGGATACCTTAAAAGAAAATCATAAACCATTTTTATAATACCCTTATATTGAGATTCAATAAAAGCACTGTTATAAGCAAATATAATACTGGAAATATCTATTAAAAGCCCTCTTTTTGTTTCATTAGCAAAAATATCTGTTTTAAATTTTATCTTACCTGAAGAAACAACAGCATTATTCTCATCAACAACAATTAATTCCACAAGATAGCTGCTGGCACTATCTACAGCCATACTGTCTCCTATCTTTCCATCCCATTCAATAACTTCCGGAGGATTGCCATCACCACGCCATGTTTTTAGCTCAATCTCTTTTTTTTCTCCTTTTTCTTTTTTTCTAACAGCCCCAATCCACCTGCTAATTTTAGTTACGGAAAAAATATCTGGAGTTATCTTTAAAACATCATTTTTGCCATCTCCATCCGGTGAAAAAATCTGCGGAATAACTTTTATAGAAACAATAGGAACTTTGCTGATATGTAAAAGAGCTTGTTTTACAATTTTAATCACTTCCAGGTACTCATACTGTTTAAATAATTCTTCAGCCTGTTTTTTTAATTTTACTGCTTTTTGAAGTCCTGTTTTATTTATGTATTCCAATGTTTGTGCTTTTTCTATGGCGCCTTTTAAATAATTTAATTTCTCTTCTGCTTCTGCCTTTAGATTATCTGCTTCGATTTTAGCTTCCTGAAAAAGTTCTCCTGCTTTCTTACTTTTGTCTTTTATTCTCTTTATAGATGCCCGTATCTCAAGTCTGAGTTTCTCAGCTTGAGTTAATTTTATTATTTGTTTTTCAGCACAGTATATATCAGCTGCAGTTAAAAAACATCTTATTAATACTATACTTACAAATATTAATTTTACTAATTTTTGAATACCCTGCACATTAATCTCCTTTAACTTCCCATCATTATTCTTCAACCTTTTTTAATTTCTCAGAAAGAATTTCAAGTTTATTTAGCTCTTTTTGAACTTCATCAAATAAGTCTTGTGCTTTTTGAAATTTCTCTTTAACCAGTTTATCAGCATGACTTGTCACAGCATCATCCATACTTTTTTTCATACTTGAATTTTTACTTTTTGTGAATTCATCAAGAGATTTGAAATAAGACTTCCATGCCATTTCTTCTGCTACAATTGCTTTATTTTTTGCTTTATCATTATTACCCTCTACAACCTGTTTTTGAGCATTGCTTAAATATTCTTTTGCATTTTTAAGCTCTTCAGGTGCATATTTATTAGCATTCACTTTTTCAGATTCCTTTATAGCTATCTCTGCATTATGTATTTCTTTTTTTGGAATGCTGGAACAAGAAAGAATAAAAAAACTAATTATAAATAAAAATAACCATTTCTTTAATTTAAAAAAATTCAGCATTTAAATTCCTCCACATTTATTTTACTGCTTTTCAGCAACAAAATCATTTATAGCTTTTGCATCTTCATCTCGAATGGAATGAAATTCAACACCAACACCAAAATCTTGAGCATTGATTTTTTCTACATGCACAACTTTTCCAGTGATTAATATTTTTTCCTGGCAATGAGGTATACGAAATTTTATAAGCATACTTGCTCCGATTTTCTCATCATTTGGAAGTAATAAAAACATACCGCCTGAACTGACATTTTTAGACTTTGGTCTTCCATGAGAAATATCTTCCTGGTTAAAAGTATGATACCAAACCCCAAGATCAGTTTCAATTCTGAAATGTCTTCTTTTTTCATTCATTTATACCCCTCCTTGTAAAATCTTACTTGCTTTGTAATCAAAGATCTTACTTATTTATTATATAATAATAAAGACTTTAAATAGTAAATCAACTTTTTTTTAACATAATAGTTTGTAGGGGAGGGTTTTAAACCCTCTCCTACATGTTTTCTCGAAAGCTTCTGTCCCATTACTTTTTTTTAAATATAATAGTAGACATCATTTTTTAATATATTAAATTACAAAAAGAACAAAAAAAAATATGAAAAATTTATTAATAAAACTAATTATTTTCTCATTATCCTTTCTGTTTTTAAATTGCCAGAGTGAAAAAGCTGCTATAAAAAAAAATTATAATTTTAAAACTATAAAAAAAATACTCGTTATTAAGTTTTCTGGTCCCCGGAAATATCCCAATAGTGGTGATATAGTAGCTGATATGATTACCTTTAATCTTTTAAAATTAAATTATGATGTTATGGGTAGAGAACTTATATCCCGGAATGAAAAATTTAAATCAATAATGAATAAAGCAAAAGAATATAATGTAGATGCCATTATAACCGGGTCTGTTACTAAATATTCTTTAGAACAAAAAATTCATAAAATTGATAAAAGTAAAAAAGAAATTCATGTAAAAGGCAGTGATTCTACTGAAATAAATATTACTGAAGAAGAAAAAGAACTGGTCTATTCCAGTGGAAGAGTACTGGGTGCTACTACAGATCTGCCTTATGAAGTACAAGCCACAGTAGGCATAATTGCTAAAATGATTGATGTTGAAACAGGTGAGACTATCTGGATTAACCGGGCTGAATCAAGTGGGTTCACTATTGAAGCAGCAGTTGAAAGCGCTGTTGATGCTTTAATTTCTTCTTTTAATGAATAAAAAATTAGGGACCGACATCAACTCTCCTTAAAAATATGAGGTTATGGGACAGCCTTAATTAGTTTTATTTCTCCATCTTGTGCAAAAAAGCTTTTAATAATAAAAGCTCAATGTATTTTGTTAATGCTTCCTGATCTCTTATTACTGAAAAGATATGTTCATTATTTTGTACAATGGTGTGAGCATAAACTTTTATTGATTCTATATCAAATATTGTTTTGCCCCTGTGATTTCTAAGATAAAAATTAATAGCATCTTTTATGCTCTCTTCACTGTCTTTTCTTGCCTGATCAAATTTCATAAAACATTTTTTAGAATATTCCTCTAATTTTTCTTCTAATGACTCTCCTTCTAAAAAATGCTCTTTTATAGTTATAATTTGTTTCATTTTTAAATTATTGCGTTCTTCTTTTTTTTCCTTTTCCTTTTCTTTAATTAATCTTTGTTTTTCTCTTACTGTTTTTTTAGCTTTACTAATTATTTTTCTAAGATAATTTATCTGACTTGTTGTAATATCCTCTTTATACTTGTAAACTTTAATTAAATCAGTTAATCCTGAAATTGGGTCACCATAAACTTGAGCATTTAATACATCCTGCCGCATCTTTTCTTTAACAACATCATTTGTAAATAAAAAATCTATTAATTTAAAAAACAAATTGAATATTTTTTTATAAAAAGGAAAAGATTTTGCTCTCTCTTTTACAATATTTTTTTTAATTGCATTTAAATTTAAATCTAAAAGCTGTGGTAATGGTTTGATATTCATTATGTTTTTTTTTACAAAAACAAATCTCATAAAAAGATCATACTCTTCTTTAAACTTTTCTAAAGCTATTTTATCATCTTTAATTATTATATCAGGAATAAGTTGAGCATGGGGATTGTTATATCTAAAAATATAAGGTATAACTTTTTCTAAAAGAACAAAAAAAAGTTTATTTATATTACTCTTTATATCTTCTTCAAATTTTCTTTCATCAGATGGGATCGTAGAAATTGATTGCGACCATTTTTCTAAATAATAATTTTTTAATCTTATTGATTCAATATTTTGTTGTTTAAAGAAGAACAAAATAAACCTGAATTTATGAAAATAATAAATGGTATTAGCAATTTTAATTGATAATATATTTGGAATTTTATTGACTCTAATTGCTGGTTCATTAATTTTATTAATCATCCAGCTTATATCTTCTTCTGTATATTTTTTTTTCAAAGAAGTAATAGAATTTAAAAAAGTAAAAATTTTTGGTAAATCCCATAGCTGTTCATATTCTTTGATTAATTGTTTTTCTAACTGTTTACATTCTTTTATTTTTTGATATTCAAAGGCTTTATTTTTAAAAAAAGTCTCTCTTTTACTTAAAAAATAATAATATAATAAAGAAGCAGACTGAAAAAAGAAACGAAGATTGTAATTAACTTTTTTACCCTTTATCCTCTCGCTTTGTTCTTTTAATATTTCATAATAAGTATTTATCCATTCAAAGGAAGATTCAGTTACCTCATCTGTAAAAATCGATTCAACAGGTGGAACTTTTTTATTTTTTTTAGAATATATTATGTTAATTTTTTCTTTAAAAGCAATGTCTTCTTTTAAATTTGTTTTAATTCTCACTGGAAGAATATTATGTACTAAATCAATTAAAGAATCAGCAAATAATAAAATATTTGACGTATCTTCAAATATTACTTCAATTAAATCATGAGTCCCTGATTCATTTTTTATAAAAGTATCAGTAAATTCATTGCTATTTATTTTCTTTATAGCCTTTTTTATATTTTTTTCATTTAAAACAATATTAGGATTTTGTATTTCCACTATCTGAAAAGCTTTATATTTAGTAGGAAATAATTTATTAGTTCTTTTTAAATCATTTAACTTTTTTTCAACAAATTCTTTAAGTATCTCTTTTATATGATATACTTCTTTATCTTCTTCAGGTAACTTAAAGGATGTTGGTTTAGTAAAAAAGAAAATTTCTGGCTCCTGGATTGTACCTTTTTCTAATTTGCAATACTTGAAATCATATAATTTTTTTATTACCTCTAAAGTATTTGCTCTGGCATTAATCTCTGAATGCAGCTCTCTTATTAAATTCTTTTGTCCATATATAAAAACTTTTTTCCATGCATCATTAAAGTTTATTTTATTTTCCTTAATATCAGATAGATTTCTTGCTATTTCACATAAAAATTCAAATATTTTACTTTGAATATCTGTTAAATTTAATTCAGAATGAATTTTAGTTCGAAGCAAGTCATTCTCTTTTAATATATATTCAAGTATCTCAATTTGTTTATTATCTTTATTGTTTTTTAAAAAATTTTGTTCCATTGTTTTTCAATTATACAATATATATAATAAATATTATTATAAATCATATGTCAACTATTTTAATA
>CBDVEP010000171.1:0-5407 GCA_965373035.1 uncultured bacterium | reverse complement strand
CATCATAAACAATAAATTGCACCATAATTTATATTATATTATTCTTTTTTAGAAATCTGAATTATTATTCATAAACAGGAATATAATATGCAATATTTAAAAGTCAAAGGTAATATATCAAAATGGTTTGACATTGTAAATAAACAGGTTAAATTATTTTTATGAATACAGATAAAAATAATTCAGAAAAACTGGAACATGCCAGATGTATTTTACAGTTGCCTTTAAAAGTGTCTATTATATCCATTAAGAAAGCATATTATGAATTATCAAAAAAATTTCATCCTGATTCAAATTTAAATAAAATAAAAGATAAAAAATATAACCAGAAAATTCTGCAAATAACAGAAGCTTACAAATACCTGATAAAATACTGTGAGAATTTTTCTATTAATTTAAAGAAAGATAAAGAAAAAGATGATAAATATGATCATGAAAGAAGATTTTATTCTGATTTCATAAAGTAGGTATTTCCATCTTTTCAAAAATTAAAGAAGCAGCACCAATAACTCCGCTTTTATCTTTAAATTTGGAGAACTGAATATTTATTTTATTATTATAAAATGGTAGTGTGAAATCATAAAGATGTTTGTAAATTAAATTTAATAATGGTTTACCAGCTTTAGATATTCCTCCAGCTAAGATCATAATATCCGGATCAAAAATATTAACAAGATGACTAATGCCATACCCCAGATAATAACTCATTTTATTTAATATTTCAGCAGCTATAGGATCTTTTTCTTTAAAAGCCTGGAATATATGTATAGGCATAACATCATTAATGTTTTTAACATAATTAAAAATTTTTGATTTTTGATTTTTTATTAAAAGTTCTTTAGCCATTCTTTTTAAACCAATTGTTGAAGCATAAGTTTCAAGACAACCTTTTTTTCCGCATGTACATTCAGCTCCATCAGGATTAACTACTATATGACCAAATTCACCGGCATAACCATGCTTTCCTCTATATATGTGTTTATTAATAATAATACCGCCTCCTAATCCTGTGCCTAATGCAATACATAAAACCTTATCATATTTTTTTCCGGCACCAAAATAAGCTTCTCCTAATGCAACTAATGTTACATCATTATCAACAAAAACTTGTAAATTGATTTTTTTTTCAATTATTTTTTTTATATTAGTTCCATTCCATCCTTTTAATTTAGCTGCGCCTGTAATTACTTTACCTTCCTTGCTTATTAAACCAGGTGATCCCACTCCAATTCCATATAATTTGATATTTTTATTATTATTACATATATAAAGAATCCCTTCAAGCAAATTTTTTAAGATTTGTTTTCTCCCTTGAAAAGCTTCTGTTTTATTTTCAAAATGGTCCATTTCTTTTCCAGACTCATTAATAATTATATACTTTATATTAGTTCCACCTATATCAATTCCTAAAATATATTTATTATTCATTTATTCTCCTCTTTTAATAAATCTAATTTATTTTTTATGGAATTCAGGATGTTTAATGCTTCAATGGGTGTTAATGTGTTTAAATTTATATTTTTTAAAATATTAAAGATTTCTATTTCAACAGGATTAAGCACATTAACCTTAAATAAATCCAATTGATTATCATTATTATCTTTTAAGGCTGATTGTGATATGATGACATCTTTTATATTATCTGATTCTAAATCAAATAAAATAACTTTAGCCCGCTGGATTACTTCTTTTGGGATACCAGCTAACTGAGCTACCTGAATGCCATAACTTTTATCTGCCGCGCCTGAGGTTACTTTTCTTAAAAAAATAATATCATCATTCCATTCCCTGACAAGAATATTATAATTTTTAATACCTTTTTTTTCTCCAAGCTGTGTTAATTCATGATAATGAGTAGCAAATAATGTTTTTGCACCTATTGTTGATTTATTATAAATGTACTCAATAATGGACCATGCAATTGATAATCCATCATAAGTTGATGTTCCGCGTCCGATTTCATCCATAATTATTAAACTTTTATCAGTTGCATTATTCAGTATATTAGCGGTTTCATTCATTTCAACTAAAAAAGTGCTTTGTCCTTTTGCTAAATAATCTGATGCTCCGATTCTTGTAAATATTTTATCTACAATACCAATTTCAGCTTTATCTGCCGGTATAAAGCTTCCTATTTGTGCCATAAGAGTTAAAAGCGCTGTCTGACGAAGGAAAGTTGATTTACCAGCCATATTAGGCCCCGTTATTATCAATATCCTGTTATCGTTATTATCAAGTAAAATATCATTAGGAATAAATGGTTCATCTTTAACTGTTTGCTCAATAACAGGATGTCGTCCATTTTTTATCTTAATTATACCTTTATCATTAAGAATTGGTTTTGAATAATTATGCCTGTATGCACATTCAGAAAGAGCAGAATAAAAATCACATTGAGCAATAATTTTACCAGTTTCTTTTATATCAATTATATTTTCCCGAATAATATTTAATATTTCTGTAAATAGTTTTTCCTCAAGAAAAGATATTTTTTCTGCAGAAGTAAGGATTATTTCTTCATATTCCTGAAGGTCAGGGAAAGTAAATCTCTCTGCATTGGATAATGTTTGTTTTCTTGTATAATCATCAGGAACTAAACTTAAATTAGTTTTTGTTACTTCAAGATAATAGCCAAACACTTTATTATATTTAATTTTTAAAGAGTTAATACCGGTTCGTTTAATTTCCTGTTTTTGTAACTGGGCAATCCATTCTTTCCCCTTTATTACAGCATTACGTATTTTATCAAGTTCCTCATTATAACCTTTTTTTATTACTTCTCCGACACTTATTTGCAAAGGAGGATCATCATTTATACTTTTTTCAATAATATTAATTATTTTCTTTAAAGATGGGATTTTATTTGTTAAATTTTTTAATTCATTGTATTGTTTTAATAATTCTTTTATTTTTACACTATTTAATAAAGAATTTTTTAAAGCAATGAGATCCCGGGGAGTGGCTTTAAAAAGAGAAATCCTTGAACATAAACGTTCAATATCATATATATTATTTAATATGCTTCTTAAATCTTTCCTTATATCGTTATTTAAATAAAAAAAGTTAGTATAATTTAACCTTTTGTTTATTTTATCTTTATCAGTTAAAGGCTCTAATATTCTTTTTTTTAATAACCGTGCACCCTGGGGAGTTTGTGTATAATCAAGAATTGAAAAAAGAGTATAATTAGTAGTATTATCAAATTGATTAAATATTAATTCCAGATTTTTTATAGTTGCATTATCCAATTCCATAAAATCAGCACTGGAATAGTATTTAATATTATCAATATGATTAATGGCTTGTTTTTGAGTTTCATAGATATAATGCAAGGCAGCTCCGGAAGAAGATATAATATGATGTTTATTCTCAATACCAAATCCATCCATTGTTTTTACTTTATAAAATTCAAGTATTTTATTTATTGCATATTGATAATCAAATACCCAGTCATAATATTTATTTATTAATAAATCAGGATAATAAGAAAAAATTCTCTTGAGTTTTTCATTATCATTTAAAATTGATTCTGGTATTATAATTTCAGAAGGATTTAGGCGTGTTATTTCATTTTCAATAAATGCTATATAATTCTCTTTAATATTTTCTGTAACAATAAATTCCCCTGTTGATAAATCAATAGAGCTGATTCCTACATATTCATTTTTAATATATATACTCATAAGATAATTATTACTTTTCTGGTTAAGCATATTAAAATCAACAACAGTTCCCGGGGTTACAATATTAATTACTTCCCTTTTTACCAGTTTTTTAGCCAGTTTAGGATCTTCCACTTGCTCACAAATAGCTACTTTATGTCCTTTTTTAATAAGTTTTGCAATATAGTTATCAGCAGCATGATAAGGAATTCCACACATGGGGACTTTTTTTAATTCCCCGGTGTTTCTGGATGTTAATGTTATTTCCATGGCTTTTGATGCAACAAGAGCATCATCAAAAAACATTTCATAAAAATCTCCTAATCGGAAAAAGAGAATTGTATCCTGATAGTTCTTTTTAATTTCTAGATATTGTTTAATCATAGGTGTCATGGGTTTTTCTTTTATTTTAACAGTCATAGGTTTATATAATACTAAATTATAAATTAAATTTCAAATTAATTTTTTAAAAGTTTAATAAGCAGAAACCACGGGACTTTACTAAATAGAGAGTGAGAAAAAATTTTATTTTAAAAATTATTGTTATTATTATAATTATAATATATTTCCATTTATCAATTATTTTTTCTTTTTCCTTTTCATCTTTATTCTTTTTGTATTATACAACTTGTCAAATATTTCACTGATAAGCAATACTTTTTTATAACCTTTTGTTGGTAATTTTAAAGCTATCCCTTTATCATTTGTGAGTAAAGGAATTGCCAATTGTATTGATAAAGCCACATATGCTATATCTTTCTCATCTATATCCTTACATAAATCATAGGCTTTTTGTCTTGATATTTTAGAAATTAATAAATCTGGTATTATGGTGATACCTTTAAATAAATCTATTATAAACTATTCAGTTGTTTTATTTTCTATTTCTATTTTATTTAATAAAAAATCTTTATATTTATTGATCTCTTTCAATACAAAGTCTGGAGCATAGATTTCATGATTCTGTACAAATTCTATATATATTCGTTTTTTGCTTATTATTGCCCCAAAAAAAATATTTGCATCAACAACATACTTCTTCATCTCTTTATATCTTTCAAAAAGTCCTCTTTATATTCCTGCCAGGCTTCTTCTCGAATCCTTTCTAACTCTGCTTCATAATCTATTCCTTTTTCAATTACCTTTTCTTCTATCCTATCCATAATTCTTTGCAAGCGTAAAAGTCTTATTTGTCTTTTAAGAAAATTTTTTGTGTACTGTTCTCCGAATGCTTTAATATCTTCATCTTTTACATTTATTTTTAATACTGCCATAATTTTTTACCTCTTGTTTAAGTAATATTTATAATCTATTTCTTTTAATCCTGTTTTCAACTTTTTTCCTGAAATAATTCCTTGTATTTGTTTAGCAAATTTACTTTAATTACAAGAGAGTTGTTGCATAATTCAATATTTTAAAAATTAATGTAGTGAAGGCTTTGTCCCTGGATAAGGGAGGTCGATAGACCCCGTTTTAAAAACCTTATTTAATGGTTTACGGGGTCTTCATCATAAACAATAAATTGCACCATAATTTATATTATATTATTTTTTAGAAAACCTGAAATATTACACAGGATTTACATGATTAAAACAGGTATTAGTAATTTTGATGAAACTGCTATAGTTTTAACTGGTGTTAAGATTTATATGGGAATAGGCTTATTCTTCTAAAAAAGTAATACAAGAAATATTTATGAGTTTACTCTAAAAAGGGATTTTTTAAAAAGCCTCTTTTAGATGATA
>CBDVEP010000170.1:0-5422 GCA_965373035.1 uncultured bacterium | reverse complement strand
CTATTATTTTACCAGCCGGTTTCATCATCAAGGTATTTGCCTTCAGATTTCTCAGCAGAGGTTTTCATTTTCTTAATAGCTTCTTTCTTTGCTTTAATTTTCTGAGCTTCTATTTCTTTCTCTGTTTTACTTAAATCTTCCATTCCTGATTTTACATCAGTTTTGGTTTTAAGTTCTGACTTCATTATCTCTTCAATTTCAGGTTTTGCTTTTTCTATCTCTTCTGAAATTTCTTTTAATTTCAACTCTTTAATTTCACTTAAGTCTTTAATGGATGAAATCTCATCAAGAGATACCATGGTAATCCTTTCAACTTTGATGTTTTTAAAGTCATCATTATTTAAAGTAGCTTCCTTTAATGAAGAGATCATTAATGACTGTTGCTTATTTTTTAGATTAATTAACTCAACAGAACCTGTTAGAACAGCTATTTTTGTTACAACATCTTCTTTTTTCTTAACTTTAACAAAATAAGGAAAAGCACTTGTTTCTTTCTGCTTTACAGTAACCATAAATGATGTTCCTCTAACACCAGCAACTGCTGTTGGAGTTTCCACTTCAAATGAGGAACCTTTTTTTAACTTTTGCAAACCAAGAACAATCCTTCCAGCAGTTACCTTAATTTTGGTAACATTATTATCATCATCAACTTTTATTAAATTCCTTAAAGAAACATTTGAATTCTGCTTAATCTTAAAAATACCCCTCTTAACAATAACAACATTAACACAAGATTTCTTTCCGGTAATAATAACATCACTTGGGAGAACTCGCATTCCGGTTTTAATTCTGATTTTCCCCGGGTTGTCATCTCTTAAAATATAAGCTTTTCCAATAACCAAGGTAACCTTTGCTTTTTGAATATTTTCAGATACTTTCACCTCTTCCTGTTTACCACATCCTGTTAAATAAATCATGGAGACAGCCATAAATAAAAGCATACAAATTTTTAAAACCTTCATCTGTCTTACCTCCTTATTTAAATTTTTTTATTATTAATTCTCTTCATAAACCCATGCTATAATTTTCCAATTATTATTATGCCGCTTAAGATAAATTCTTTCTTTACCTTTATATGTAATGGGTTTAATCCTGCTATTATAAGCAGCAGCACTATATTTGATATTATTTTCTATAAGAGCCTTATTACCTTTAATAATCACTTTTTTCTTAACAGGTTCATAATTTATATCTGAATAATTATTAAATAATATTTCAATATTTTTTTTCAACTCTGCCCTACTGATGTGATTATAAAAATCTTCAGAATAAATATTTAAAGCCATCTCACTATTTCTTTTAATATTTATTTCTTTTATCTGGGAAATAATAATATTGTATAATTCATCTTTATTAACTTTTGAATTTTTCAATTGTAATATAGAAAAAATTAATATTAAAACAAAAAAAATTGCCAGAGCAGGTCTAATAATAACTGATCTCAGGATTGTATTAATCCATGCCCCAGAAATAAGGGGATTATAGATATTATTAATAATTTTGCTGTTAGTTTCCCTGCTTACTTCAAGTTTAAAATCACCAGTTAGTTTTAATAAATTAATAAATTGTTGGTTATTCATTTAAATCAACCTTTAATTTTTTTCTTAATAAATTTAATGCATAATTTAATCGGGATTTCACTGTACCAATGGGTTTATTTAAAATAGAAGCTACTTCTTCATATTTTAAACTTTCAAAAAAAATCAAATTTATAACCTCTCTATATTTAAACGGTAAATACATTACCCTCATCTGGAGTTCTTTTAACATTTCAATACTTTCTATTCTTTTATATACTTTCTCATATTTATCTTCAATGTAATTCTTCATATCTTCAATATTTAAAACATATTTCTTCTTTCTTAAAAAATCCTTTGCTGTATTCGATGCTACTTTATAAAGCCATGTCCTGAATTTTACATTTTTATAAGGTTTATATTTTTTCAAACTTTTAATTAATTTTAAAAAGAGCGTCTGCAGAATATCCTCTGCATCATGAATATCATATACATAACTCCATATAATTCTAAGTAACCTATTCTTATATTTATTGTATATTATTTCTAAAGAACGATTATCCCCATTAATATATCTTTTTACAAATGGAATATCCTCATCAAAACTAGTATCCGGCATTTATTATCCTTACAAATATATAAACGAAATAAAATAAAAAAGGTTCGATTTTTTTATTATTTCTGTAACTTTTTTATCTTCTTTCTGGCTTGAGTTGTTACAGAATCAAAGGGAGGTATATTAATTATTTTTTTATAAATTGAAACAGCCCTGCTTATCTCATTAAAATTCTCATAACATTCCCCAATTAATAAATAAGCATTTTTATGCAGTTCACTGTTAGGTGCCTGGGTAACAAAATCATTAAATTTTACAATAGCATCTTTATACTGATTTTTCTTAATAAAACATCTTCCAATTTGATAAAGAGAATCTTCACGATATTTTCTCCATGTATCTTTTAGTTTCTTTGTATTTAATATTTTAGTAAATATTTGAAGGGCACTCTCAATATCTTCATGCAGGAGAAAACTCTGACCTTCATAATATAAAGATGGTATGTCATCACTTTCTTGTTTTTTTTCTTTTTCCTTCTTTTCCTGCTCTTTTTGGGCATCTTCAACAGCTTTTTCATTAATTATTTGAGCAAGACTGATACCTGTTATTCTTTCTAAACTACTTAATAATTTACTTTCATTAATAGGAAATAAAAAATATCCATGAATTCCATATTGAGCAGAATTTTTAACAAACCGTAAATCAGCTTTTTCTGCAAAAACTAAAATAGGCATAGCCTTAAATTTTTCACGAATTTTTAATACTACATCCAGACCATTAAAAGATCTTATGGAAAGATTAACAATAGTGCAGTCAATATCATTGGTTTTTAATTTTGAAACAGCTTCAAATCCACCAACAACTTCAATACAGTTAAAATAAATTTTTAAATCTTTTTTCCATGGACTTACTAATGCTGTTGTATTATCAACTATCAGTAAATTTTTTTTTGCCACCATATCGTCATATGTTATTACAATTAAAAAAAATGTCAAGAAAAATCTATGACCCGCGGTAACCGGTCACTCATGCGGGGTATTGTCATTGCGAGCAAACCGATAGGTTTGCGAATGAATTGCTGGTTCGAGTTTCATAACTCGAACCACTATTAATGGTTCTGGTTATGAAACCCGAACCAGCGAAGCGATTTAGCAAATTTTAAAAAAAATATTGCTTTTTAAAAATCAATCCATTTTCCGATACTCCCAAATATTGGCAAAAAGATTATCAGAAGTATATAAAAATAATAAAACAAACAATATAATTCTTTTCATTATACCCCCAGCTATTTTTATACTATTGTAATTAAATTTTAAAAAGGAGTAGAGCCTTTAGGCTTGTCTTACACGGGACTTTATTCCAATGTCAGTGAATTAAGGAAAACAGATTATAAAAATTGTAATAGTTCAGCCCTTCCGGTAATTGCGTCTATCGACCTACCTTATCCAGGGACAAAGGCTACACTACAAAAACTATCGTTCCAATTCCTTAATTCACTGACATTGATATCCCTGCACTTACTTTTTCTTGCTTTAATAACCAACAGCAATCTTAATACTGGTGTCCATACCAGCACCTTTGATGAAAACTATATATATTCCAGTAGCTACTTTTTTGTTTTCCTTATTCAGTCCATTCCAATAAACAGTATTTATCCCAGCTTTTGCATTATGTGACATTTCTGTTACAAGCTGTCTGCTTAATGTGTATATTTTTATTTTCACATTCCCAGGTTGTTTTGCATTAAATATTATCTTAGCCTCTTCATTTTTATCTGGATTAATATAACCATTTTCCCCACCAATTACTTTGATTTTGCCTGGAACTATAATATCACTAAAATTGATTGAAAATGTTTGTTCATCTATTCCACCAAGAGCTTCTGTTACTCTGACAGTAAAGGTAAATTTCCCATCAGTAGCAGGCATCCCACTTATCATCCCAATAGAATGCAGAGTAAGACCTAAAGGTAGATCTCCAGAAATTAAAAACCAGGAATAAGGGACATCTCCGCCGGTGGCTTTAAAATTAGCTATATAAGACTCTCCTCCCTTTGCAATTGGCAAGGAATTGTCTTTTATTTCTAAATTACAAGAATATTTCTGAATCCAAATATCAGTATTTACACCTATATTTGTATGTCCAACAATAGAAAAATTGCCACTGTTATCAATAGCTATGCTATTACCGCTATTATTATGATTTTTTATCCATATAATATTACCATCTGTATTATATTTTCGAATAAATTGATCACTAACAACAAAAACATTACATTCTTTATCAACAGCTATACCAAAATAATAAAATGAATCAGCACAAGTTCTTGTCCAGTTTGTTTTCCCATCTTTATCATATTTTCGTAACCAAAGAGTTCCATTATCACTAATGTAATTTTCACACCCAACTACATAAGCATTTCCATAATTATCTACAGCTATCCCATAACTCTTGTCATTTCCATTAATAGAGCTATTATGAGTTCTTGTCCAGTTTGTTTTACCATCTTTATCATATTTTCTTACCCAGATATCGTTTTTATTTATAACATCATATTCAGTTCCAGCAACATAAACATTACCAGCATTATCAACTGCTATATCTTTTCCCACATCATTTCTACTACTAGAACCGTTATGAGTTCTTGTCCAATTTGTTTTACCATCCTTATCATATTTCCTTACCCAGATATTCTCATAACCACCAGCTTCATCATTACCTTCAGATCCAATAACATAAACATTACCAGCATTATCAACTGCTATCCCTGAACCACTATCATAGTTAGTATTAACATTAGTTCTTGTCCAAATTTCAGTTCCATTTTTATTAAATTTTCCAACCCAAATATCCCATTTATTAATTAAGCCATTATTTATTGCTCCTGTAATATAAACATTTTCTTCATTATCAACTGCTATCCCACAACCAAAATCAGAATTGTCGCCTGAACTAGTGTACCTTTTCATCCAAATTTCCTTTCCCCCCTTATCATATTTACATATCCAAATATTCATATCGCCATTACCTATACCATCATGCACAGTTCCAATAACATAAACATTTCCTTCATCATCCACTGCTATGTCTTGACCACAATCATAGTTATTTTCTAATCCATTATAAATTTTTGTCCATAAAACATCACCTTCTGCTGCTGACACAATGCTATTACTTATAAGTATATTACATAAAACTACTACCAAAAAAATAATTCTTTTTATTTTCTTCATCGCTATACCTCCATATTTATAACAAAGCTCTTAAAACTTGGCTACTATCTTCATTTTTTAGATTTTAAATCTTTAATCTTAAATTTTTAATGCCTCATGCCTAATCAATCTTAATC
>CBDVEP010000169.1:0-5530 GCA_965373035.1 uncultured bacterium | reverse complement strand
AAAATAGTTTAATAAGATTATTATTTTTTATAGATTACAAATATAATTAACTATTATAATTAAATAGAAAGTGATAAAGTGAAGACCTGGCACCTTTTCTTTACTCATTATCTTTAGCAGAATTAATAATTTTATCAATTTCGTCCTGCTCAAGCCATTTGTCAATACCAGGAGGTGTACTGTCTGAAATTTTATACTGCTTTTTTATTGTATCAATTATATCATCATATTCTATATAATTGAGAGTTACCAGTATCTCTCCCATTTTTCTTTCAGGATTATCTTTCTGTAATGTTAAAGCTTTCTGAACCTGCTCCTTGGTTAATTTCCCTTTTTCTATTAAAATTTCACCAAAATACTTGTGCATTTATTCCTCCTGTTTTAAATTTATCAAATATTTCTCTGCACATAACTTAGCCAGATCTCTTACCCGTTTAATAAAATTTGTTCTTTCAGCTACTGAAATGGCGGCGCGGGCATCAAGTAAATTAAATGCATGTGAACATTTTAACACATAATCATAAGCTGGTAGAACTAATCCTTTTCCAATAATATTTCTACACTCCTCTTCATATTTATTAAACAAATTAAATAACATCTCAGTATTAGCTATTTCAAAATTATAATGTGAAAACTCAACTTCATCCTGATGATGAATCTGCCCATAAGTTAACTCATTATTCCATAATATATCATAGACAGATTCCTTATTTTGGATGTACATAGCAATTCTTTCAAGACCATAAGTTAATTCTACTGAAACAGGATCTAATTTTATTCCTGCTATTGTTTGAAAATATGTAAATTGGGTTATCTCCATTCCATCAAGCCATACTTCCCATCCAAGACCGGATGCACCTAAAGTTGGTGACTCCCAATCATCTTCAACAAATCGAACATCATGTTCTTTTAGCTTTAATCCCAGCATGGAAAGGCTATCCAAATACATATCCTGGATATTTTCAGGTGTTGGTTTTATAATTACCTGGTATTGATAATAATGTTGTAATCTGTTAGGATTATCACCATATCGTCCATCTGTAGGTCTACGTGAGGGCTGGACATAAGCAACTTTCCATGGAGTGCTGCCAATTACTTTTAAAAAAGTAGCTGGATTAAAAGTCCCTGCCCCAACTTCTATATCATAGCCCTGATAATTTACACATCCTTTTTCACCCCAGTACTGGGTTAATTTCATAATTAAATCCTGAAAAGTCACCATTCCACCTCTTATTTCTCAAGTAAGTTATTTAGCTTTTTAATTCTCTGTTGTGCTTCAATGTATTTGGGATCAGAAGGTTTTACTTTGTCAGAAAACTTTTCATAATATTTAATAGCTTCTTTATAATTTCTTAACTGTGTTTCATAAGCCAGAGCAATGTTAATATAAATATCAAGTTCATCAGGTGAAAATAATAATGTTAATTTCCAATAATCTACTGCATTTTTAAAATCTTTTAATTGAAAATAAGTAGTAGCTATATTATTATAGACCTCAATATAACTTGGGTCAACTGTTAAAGCTTCCTTATAATAAGATAAGGCATTAGCATACTCTTTTTTAAAGTAAGCTTTATTTCCTTTATTTTTCAGTAGTTTTGCCTGGGCATTTTTTGTAGAATCATCAATTGATAGAATATAATTAATAACTTTATAAATATCTTTCTCGTGAACATTTTTAATTTTAAACTGATCAAGAATATCAATATATCTGTTAAAATAAAATAATGCACGGGTATAATCTTTTTTATATTGATAATAAATGACTCCTATATTAAATAAAGACTCAATCTGGTAAAAATCCTGTGGATTAATATTAAATTTTCCTTTTTTAATTCTTAAAGCTCTTTTAAATGAACCTATAGAATAATCAATATTTTTTTTCTCCTCATATTTCACACCCTGCTTGAAAAAATATTCTGATTTTATATGTAAAGAATCCCATATATAATATTTAAAAAAAATTCGAAAAGGCGTTATAAATAAAATTAATATTAAAGCTAAAACAATACCTGAAATAATTATTTTATTCTTACCAAGATTGTTTATTATTTCTTTTATTTGTTTATTCATCTTCTGCCTCTTTTGATGATTTTAATTATGGTTCGGGTTGTGAAACCCGAACCAGCAAATAAAAATAACAGACCTAAAGATCTGTTTCTACGTTTTTTTTGAAATAGTAATCAAATTAATCACAGACTTTAGTGCCCCTTAGTGTATGAACACAAATTGACCCTATTAATTACTATTTGTTTGCATATCTATAGTATATTTTTCTTCCTCAGGACTTAAAGTATTATTATCACCTGATTGAATTTTTACATCTTTAGTTCTATTATTCCAACCTTGTTTTGAAAAAAATAATTTTATTGTAGCCCCATTTTCTACAATTTTTCCACCTGATAATGTAAATGAACCATCAGAACCAGTAGTTGTTTCTAAAGTTCCACTTTGTACTTTAACACCCCCAAGACCAGATTCACCCCCGTCTTGACCGCCATTTCCATCCAAATCTTTAAAAACAGTACCCCTTATATCATCTACATCTTTACTGGTGCATCCTGTAAAAGCAATACAAATTAACACTAAAAATATAATTACAATTCTCATAATAATTCACCCCCAAATTAAAATCTAAATGTTTTTCTTAAATAAAATTTATTTTCATAATCATTTGATTTAAAAGCAAAAGTTGGATATTTTGCCTGTTTATAAGCAAAGGCATCATTTTTTTGGGCAGGATAACCAGCATCAATAGTATCCCAGATATGCAGGATCACTTCAAACCCTATAAAAATCCACATACCCACTAAAGCTTGTTTTCTTGCTTTATCTACCTGAGTACCTTTTTCAGGCCATACTTTTGTATCCAGTAATTTTTTATCTTTTAAATAGTCATCTGTTGAATGAAGGTAGCATAGATAAGCACCTCCCAGTAATGCTCCTTCTCCCAGTAAAAACAATATACCACTACCCCATCTCTTTTCCAGAAATTGCCCTAAACCAGGGATTAAAAATGAAGCAAAAGCACGATGCCATATAAATACAGGCTTTACTACTTCAACTTTCAAACCGGGAAACATATCATCTTCATCTCCTCTTACTAATTTTGCTCTGGAAGTTGTTGAACCTAAATCAATAACTTTAAGATAACCAAGGCTTCTCTTTCTAACCTGCATTACTTCTCCTGTAACAGGATGTGTCATCTTTTTACTTTTACCTAATACTTTTAAATTAACCTCGGAATTCATTCCATTCCCTGTACCTAAATCTACTAAATAATCTTTATCCTCGGTTTTACTTATTATATATCCTGATAAAGGAAATTCTTTTAAAAAGTCACTTACAAGACTATGAGCTGCTTTGCTCCTTGCAGTATTTATAACTTTTTGATCTATCTGCCTGAAATATCTTACTTTTGCTTTATTTTCATCTTTAGAAACCAGTGCAGTTAATATACTTTCAAGAAAAGTTTTATCATCTTTTTCTCTTTCATGTCTTTCACGACCATGACCTGTTACTGTTTTTCCAATTAATACTTTGCCTGTTTCAATCTCAACCAATCTTGCACTAATAGTCAGCCTTCCTTCCCATGTTGTAACAATATATTTTTTATATCTAATTAATCCTGTAGCTCTGTCTTTATATTTTTTAATTACTTCTTTTTCTCTGTGAGTTGCATCAGCACTTGTAATACTTCCGGTAATAATATATTTCGCACCTATTAAGTTACCAACTTTAACCGCATCTTCAGTATTAACAAGTCCTGATAACTGCAATTCCTGCTCTTGAAGAATGGACTTAAGTTTTTTTCTTTCAATAATATCAAACCGCTTTGTCTTTACAAATAAAGTCATTATATCATCTGTTAAACCAGACCCAAGTTTTTTCCAGGAAGATCGGTTAACAAAATCAGCAATAATTAACTTCTCCTTGTATATTGATACAGCTTTTTCTTTTTCCAATGCATAAATATTTGGAATAAATAATATTATAAACAAAAAAATTGAAAGTAATTTTTGCATTTTATTTTCTCCTTATTAATAAAAATTGTTATAATAAGTTATTAAAAATTATTTTTGTGTCAACTACTTTTTCTTTTACTTTTTCTTTTATTAAAATTCTTTTATTTTAAAAGAAATTCTCACATTTTCTTCATCAACTTTAAATTCATCACTATTTTTATTTATCTGTACTATCTTTCTTCCAATTAAAATACCTGTAACGCAGCCAATAAAAACATCTGAAGGCCAGTGCTTATTATTGTAAACCCGCTCAATAGCTGTTAAAGAAGCAATAGTATAAACAATTGTACTTACATATACATTCTTAAAAAAATGTGAAATAACAGAAGCAAGTGTAAATGCTTCTGTAGTATGACCCGAATAAAAAGATTTATATGAAGTTTCTAAATTAAAAGGTTTATAAAAATTAGGGTCATTATCTACATACGGTCTTTCTCTTCCTACTATAAATTTAATACCAGTTACAAACAACCCTGATATTACAAATCCTTCAAGCATATAAATTCCTAACAATGTATATTTTTTATTTAATGTCTCTCCAACAATAATATTTAATGAAGCCAGCCCCAGGATAAACAAACCATCTCCGAAATATTTGGAATATTCTAACACAGTATCCATTTCCGAATTTTTTAATTTTTGAACATTCTTTTTTAAGGAATAATCAGTTAAAAATAATAATGTAGAAATACCAAGAAAAGCAGTCAATGGTAATATATCTTTTTTTTCATACCTGACTGAACTTTTTAAAATTTCATTAAAATCTTTAGCAGGATATATGGTATGAGAAAAAACATTATTATAAAATAAAATTATTAATAAAATAAGTAACAAAATTTGTTTTAGCATATTTTTATACTTTTATAAAATGTTAAAATACTAATTACTAATTACTAATAAACCAGAAAAAATGAGCGGGTGAGGGGGATTGAACCCCCGAGTTCAGCTTGGGAAGCTGATATGATACCACTTCATCACACCCGCTATAAATATTATAATATACTTTTATCATATAATGTCAAATTAAATTGATTTTAATAATCATAACTATTTATTAGTCTATTTCTTAACTGCTGATTAAAATTTCTATTATATTTATGAGCTGAACCAAAAGCAGTATAAATATTACCCAGATAAAATATGACATCCAGTACAGCAAAACCATAAAACATTTCATCAGGACCATTTTTATGATAATAATAAACTCCATAACTTAATAAAGAAATAAAAGTAAAAGCAACTAAGCCATCTCCTATTCGTTTACAGTATATTTGACCGGATCCAGGTAATACTGAGGACATTATTCCTGCCAAGGTTGGTGATAAAGGAGAAAAATTAATTCCCTGTTTTATATCATCTTTTAAAAGAAAGGCTTCTTCTTTTAAAGAACTTTCCGGATAAGTTTTAATAAAACAACTAAGTTTTTCATTAGCTTTTTCCCAGTCATTTTTAAAAATCTGCAACCAAATTAAACCATAATCTGATTTTTGTTTAATTTGCTTTGA
>CBDVEP010000168.1:0-5559 GCA_965373035.1 uncultured bacterium | reverse complement strand
CATTTTAAAAAAGAAAACCTGCTTAAAATCAATATTTAAAAAAGAAAAAGTGCATACGTTCATTTCAATTCCTTTAATATTAAAAAACAGGGTGTTGGGGTTATTAAATATTGCTTATCGAAGGTTTCACCATGTTGATGAGAATGAGATACAATTGCTTGGTTCTGTTAGTAATGATGTAAGTGCTGCAATAGAAAATATTATGTTATATGAAAAAGTTAAAAATTGGGGTAAAGAACTAGAAAAAATTATAGGCAGGCGAACTAAAGAATTAACTAATGCCAGAAAAGCAACCTTGAATATGCTGGAAGATTTAAATGAATCTTATGAGGAATTAAAAATAACCCAGAATAAATTAATTCAATCAGAAAAACTTGCAGCCATAGGGCAGATGGCTGCATCTGTAAGTCATGAAATTAAAAACCCATTAACCGGACTTAAAATGTCTGCTTATTATCTTCTTACAAAAATAAAAAACCCCTCTCCTCAAATTACTTCAACAATAAAAAATATAGAAAAAGAAATAACTTATATGTCTAAAATAATAACTGATATATTAAATTATTCTCAATTAATAAAGCTGGAATTAAAACCAGCAGATATAAATAAAATAATAGAAGGAACTATATATACATTAAAAGATAGAGGTTTATTTAAAAATGTCAAATTATTTAAAAAATTCGACAATGCAATTCCGGAAATTTTAATTGACAGAATTCGTTTTAAGCAGGTGATTAGTAATTTAATATTAAATTCATGTCAGGCAATGCCTGAGGGAGGAAAATTAAGCATTAAAACAGGTGTTTTCAATAACAAGGTAGAAATTAAAATTACTGACAATGGTATTGGTATTAAAAAAGATGATATGAGTAAGATATTCGAACCATTTTATACAAGTAAACACAGGGGCATTGGACTGGGTTTATCAATAATAAGAGAGATTATAAATAGTCATAATGCCAGTATTGAAGTTGAAAGCCAGCCGGGAAAAGGCAGTAGTTTTATTATTAAACTGCCGATAAAAAATAAGTAAAAGATGAAATATAAAGCAAAAATTTTATTAGTTGAAGATGAAGAAGTTGAACGAGAAACTCTTGCAGCTATTTTAAAGGAAGATGGTTATAATGTAAATACTGCATCTAATGGCACTGAAGCAATTAAAGAGTTAAATAAACAATCCTTTAACCTTGTTATTATGGATATTATAATGCCTGGGGAAATAAATGGTATTGATGTTTTGAAAAAAGCAAAAGAGATTAATCATGATATATCAGCTATTATGATTACTGCTTATGCTTCAGTAGAAAATACAGTTACAGCTTTAAATGAAGGAGCAGATGCTTATATTCTGAAACCACCTAATATAAATGAGATTAAGTTATTTATCGAGAGGTGCATTGAAAAGCAGAAACTAATTTCAGAAAACAGGATATTACAAAAAAGTTTACAAAAAGCTAATAATAAATTAAAAAAATCTTATCTTACTACACTTAAAGCACTGGCTCAGGCCCTGGAGCTAAGAGATCCATTTACAAGGAAGCATTGTTCAAGGGTTACTAAATATGCAGTAAAGATTGCAAAAAAAATTGGATTTTCTAAAACAGATATTGATATAGTAAAAAATACAGGATTTTTACATGATATAGGAAAAGTAGCAATAAGTGATTTGATATTACAGAAAACAAGCAGTTTAACTAAAGATGAGTGGAATATTATAAAAAAACATCCTGAAATAGGAGAAGGATTAATAAATTTTTCTTTAACTTTTCATATAGAACAAAGAGCCATTCGCCATCATCATGAACGATATGATGGAGGTGGATATCCTGATGGCTTAAAAGGAAAAGAAATTCCTTTGCTTGCTCGCATATTGACTGTAGCTGATTCTTATGATGCAATGACATCTTCAAGACCATATCGAAAAAAAATGTCAATAAAAGAAACCATCTCTGAAATTAGAAAAAATGCAGGCACCCAGTTTGACCCTGAAATAGTAGATGTTTTTTTGAAAATACTTAAAGAAGAATAAATAATAAATGGGTCTGACCCCAATAAGGAGGATTTTAATGAATAGTATAATAAGAAATGAATTATTTAATATAAATAAATATAATTATTTTTTAAAATCAGATAATTCTTTTAATAATAAGGAGAGCAAAATAAATAATGAAAATCATAAATCTACTTCAAAACAAAAAAAAATTCGAGTTCTTATTGTAGAAGATGAAGCTGTTACCCGTGATACACTTGCTGAAATATTAAAAGAGAAAAAATATGAAGTTATAACAGCCGCAGATGGATATGAGGCAATAGAGAAAATACAGAATACTGTTGTGCATATTGCAATTATTGACATAAGACTGCCGGGGATAAATGGAGTGGAGACTTTTAAAATGTTAAAAAAGAAATATTCCAATATAAAGGGAATAATGATGACAGCTTATTCTATTAGTTCATATATTCAGGAAGCACGAAAATTAGGAATAACAATTTTCATGTCAAAGCCATTTGACATTAATGAAATACTTATACTTATTAAGGAACTTACTTGTGAAGAGACAAATTAAAATACTAATAATAGATGATGATGAGATTATTCGTACTACTCTTGCCAGGATATTAAAAGAAGAAAAATACAATGCTGTTGCTTTTGAGACTGGATGCGAAGCTTTAAATGAGCTTAAAAAACAGGATTTTAATATTGCCATTGTAGATTTAAAGTTGCCTGACACTGATGGATTAACTTTACTGGATAAAATAAGAAAGAAAATACCAGATATATGTGGAATGATTATTACTGCTTATCCGGAAATGAGCTCAGCTATTTCTGCAGTAAAAAAACAAGCTTATGATTATATTATTAAACCTTTTGATGTTAATCAGATAAAAATGACAATAAAAAGATGTATAGAAAAGCAGAGGCTTGAAAGAGAAAATAAAATGTTGTTAGAGACATTATCTGATGAAAAAGAGAAATTAACTAAAATTTTACATGCCAGCAGAAAAATGTGCTTATTGCATACTGTTAATGAAGTTGCTAATTTGATTGTTAAAAAAGCATGCACATTGTTAAAAGCAGAAAAAGGTTCGCTTATGCTAATAGAGAATGACAGGTTATTAATTGCAGCTTCACAGGGTTTAGATAATAATGTCGTGAAAAAGACTAATATAACCCTGGGCAAAGAAGTTGCAGGATGGGTTGCTAAATATGGACATCCATTACTTGTTAAGGATATTGAGAATGATTTACAGATTACGCATACAAGTAAAGGAAATTATAAAAGTAAATCGTTTTTATCTCTTCCACTGAAAATAAAGGATAAAATTATTGGAGTAATAAATATAACTGATAAAATTAAAGAAGACAGGATTTTTGAAAATAATGATTTGAAGTATTTAGCTATTATGATTAACCAGGGGGCTGCTGTTATTGAAAGTGCAAGATTATATGAAAGATTAAATAATGAAGCAATTACAGATTCAGTAACAGGTGTATTTAATCATAGATATTTTAAGGTTAACCTGCAGCATGAGATAAAACGAGCTTTGCGTTATTCTTTATCTTTATCATTAATAATGATTGATATTGATATTTTTAAAAAATATAACGATACATATGGGCATATAAAAGGTGATATAACTTTAAAACTAATTGCTTCTATTATGAAGAATCATGTGCGTACAACAGATATTGTATGTAGATATGGCGGTGATGAATTTGTAATTATTTCACCTCATACAGATATTGGTTCTGCTATGAAAGTTGCAGAAAAGTTAAGAAGTGAAGTAGAAAAATATGATTTTTGTAAGTGGGAAAAAAAGAAAAAGGTTAATTTAACACTTAGTCTTGGTGTCTCTACCTATCAAAAAGATGTTACTGAAGAAGAATTAATTCAGCAGGCAGACCATGCTTTATACAGGTCTAAAAAAGCAGGGCGAAATACTGTTACTTTATTTATTAATAATAAATCAGCATAATTTTACCATTCTAATTCTTTCTTTTTAGATGCTTTTTTTTTGTTTTTGACTTCTGTGCTGCTATTTCTTTTTTTATGTTTTCAAATTTATATTCTTCTATTTCTTTTAATTCAATAATCTGTTGTAATAATTCAGATTTTCTAAAAAAAATAATATATACAAATTATGGTGCAATTTATTGCTCAGGATGAAGGAATTAATTCTTTAGAATTTTATAAAAGACTTATAAAAGACTAAAGTCTTAACTCCTAAATTACAATTTTAGAAAATCTAAAATATTACAATCTGTTTGAGAAAGTAATGTGTCAGTAATGCCTTCTTATGTATCTACAAATGTAGTGAAGGCTTTGTCCCTGGATAATGGAGGTCGATACAGGCTGTGTGAAAAGCAAACTCCTATACATCATAAACGCCGTGAAACTCACAGAAATCATATTAAAAACGTGAAAAATATCACAAAATTACGAGATAAAGCTTGACTTTTAAAAAAAATTTATATTTTCAGCAATTAAAAAAAGTGCAAGGGCTCGTGAATATGAAAATGCCATTTTATGGCTTGAAGATTCAGGATTAATAAATAAATCCTTTCTTGTTACAAAAGCACAACATCCTATTAAAGGATATCTAAATAAAAGTTGTTTTAAAATATATACATTAGATGTTGGACTATTAGGTGCTATGGCAGGGATACCAATTGATATCCTGACTCAAGGAGATAAGTTCTTTAAAGAATATGAAGGATCTTTTACTGAAAATTTTATTGCTCAGCAATTGAAGGCTTTATTAAATATTCCCCTTTATTATTGGAAAAGTGAAGGGAAAATGGCTGAAATTGATTTTCTTTGTGAAATAGATGAAAACATTTTTCCCTTAGAAATAAAAGCAGGAATTAATCCACGAAGTAAAAGTTTAAAATCATATGATACAAAATTTCATCCCAGAATGCTCATTAGATCAACACTATTAAATTTAAAACATGATGGGAAAATATTAAACATTCCATTATATGCTATATCATGCTTAAAAAATTTTATTAAAAATATGATATGATATTTTGTATTTGAAATTTTTTTTAATTGAAATAATTAATCAAATCGACAGCCTAAATATTTTTTTATTTGAAAAAGTAAAGAGTTAGATGTATGAAATAATTAAAATTAATTTTTAATTTTTGAAGTTGTTTTTTATAATTTGTAAGTGTATTATATAAGGGAAACTACTTCAACATTTATATATTGCTTAACTTCATGCTTTTTTTTAAGCATAGAATCAATTGCATCAAGAGTTTTAGCATGAAAGTATCGTTCCCCACATTCCGGGCATACTTCAGCTTCTACATTTTCTACTATATATAATTTACCATTTAACCAGTGCTGTCTTCTTACTCTTGTTTTAATAGTATTATTTTCACAAAATTCACAAATCATATTTCCTCTTTTAACGTATAAGCAGTAATTATTATTAAATTAATATCATCTTTGAATCGACATATTACATGTATTAATTTATTATTCTTGTAATATTTTAGATTTTCTAAAAAAGAATAATATAATATAAATTATGGTGCAATTTATTGCTCAT
>CBDVEP010000167.1:0-5634 GCA_965373035.1 uncultured bacterium | reverse complement strand
AGGTCACCCTTTTAGTAGCCGAGGCTTAAGCCTCGGCTACTAAAAGGGTGACCTACATTGATTTTACCACAAAATTTTAAAAAAGATACAACTTTTATGATAATCCATGTTCCAGCATTTTATTCAATGGCGAACCTGCCGGAACCATTGGCATTACATTCTCTTCCGGATCAATTCTAAAATCCACGAAAACAGGCTCTTTAATAGCAATAATTTCTTTCAGTACTGGTTTAACATCTTTAGGCTCATCTACTCTATAACCTTTAATACTATAAGCTTCAGCAACTTTTTTAAAATCAGGCACCATTTCCGTAGGTGCTTTACTTTTAGAAAAATTATTTTTCTGCTTTCCAAGACAAGTTGCAGCATATCGTTTATCAAAAAAGAGATCCTGCCACTGCCTGACCATTCCAAGATACATATTATTTAATATTAATACTTTAACAGGTAACTCATAATTAGCTATTGTAGCAAGCTCCTGTATGTTCATCTGAATAGATCCATCACCTGCAATATCAAAAACAAGTTTATCAGGGTTACTTACCTGTGCACCAATTGCAGCAGGAAAACCATAGCCCATGGTACCAAGCCCACCACTTGAAAGAAAAGAACGCGGGTTTTTATATTTATAAAATTGTGCAGCCCACATCTGATGCTGACCTACTTCTGTAACAATAATAGCATTTCCTTTGGTTAATTCATATAAAGTTTCCAGAACATATTGAGGCTTGATTATTTTCTCACTTTTGGTATATGAAAGAGGATACCTGCGTTTGAAATCTTTTACATGACTTACCCAGTCTGCAATATTACATTTTTTTATAAGTTTATTAATCTCTTTTAAAACTAACTTTGCATCTCCTACAATAGGTATATCCACTTTAACACTTTTACTGATAGAAGAAGGGTCAATATCTATATGAATAATCTTTGCATGAGGGGCAAATTCATCCAGTTTACCGGTTACCCTGTCTTCAAACCTGGCTCCAATGGAAATAACAAGGTCACTTTCCTGGATTGATCTGTTTGCATACGATGTTCCATGCATTCCCAGCATATCCAGACTTAGCTCATGTTCAGTAGGAAATCCACCCAAACCAAGCAATGTCATGGTAATGGGAATACCGGATTTCTCAATAAATTCTTTTAGTTCTTTATGTGCATCAGAGATAATAACTCCTCCGCCTGCATAAATTAAAGGCTTTTTAGCATTCATTATCATCTGTACAGCTTTTTGAATCTGCTTTGGATTTCCATGATAAGTAGGATGGTAACTGCGAATATCTACTTTTCCCATCTTTTTAAATTCTGTACTTGCTTTAGCAACATCAGATGGAATGTCTATAAGAACAGGACCGGGACGCCCTGTCTGTGCTATATGAAAAGCTTCTTTAATTGCTTTGTATAAATCCTTTACATCTTTAACAAGGTAGTTATGTTTAGTAACAGGATATGTAATACCTGTAATGTTTACTTCCTGGAATGCATCATTTCCTATCATCTTTGATGCTACCTGACCTGTAAAAGCAACCATTGGGACAGAATCCATATAAGCAGTTGCAAGACCAGTAACTAAATTTGTAGCTCCAGGACCTGATGTAGCAATACAAACGCCAACTTTTCCAGATGAGCGGGCATATCCATCCGCGGCATGTGCTGCTGCTTGTTCATGACGAACAAGATAAAAATTAATCTTATCATCATAGTCATAAAGTTTATCAAATATGGAAATAACAGACCCGCCAGGGTATCCAAAAATAGTATCCACCCCTTCTTCAAGCAGGGTTTCAACAAAAATTTCTGCACCTGTTTTTTTCAATTTAACATTCTCCTAAATTAAAATTCAAATTCTCAAATTCTTATAATAATATATTAACCAAATAAAATGTCAAATAATTTTTTATTGTTTGTAAGGTGACACTTAATGGGGGTCTGACACACTATACTACTTTAGAAATAAGTTTTTTATCCGAAAATATTATATAGATGCTAAAAGAATATATAACTAATTTACAATTATGGGCTAAATACTTCTGGCGTATTGCTGAAAATTATTATCTTACATTAAAAGTAACCCAGCAAAAACAATTATTTTATATTGGCATTGGAATTGGATTTTTAATTCTTGTTATATTGCCAATAATATTAGTTATTTTCTCTCTTAAAAAACATGCTAAAAAAGAACCTCAAATGGCAATTCCTATGGCAAAAGAAGAACAGGAAGTACTGGTAGTTAAAGAGGAAAAAGCACAAGGTGAAGAAGATGTTGAAGAATTAATTGCAAATGGTAAAGAAATAAAACAAGAAGTAAAAGAAAAGGAAGATGTTGAAGAATTACTTGTAAGTGAAGAGAAAGGCATAAAACCTGGAGATGGAACTTTAGTAGAAATACCTGAAAAGATGGAAGAAGTTGCAGAACTTGATTTAAGTAAAAAGGAAATAAAGCAAGAGCAAAAAAAAGAAGAGCTTATGCCTCAGGAAACAATTCTTGAGGGAGATGAAAATGAAATTATTCAGGAAGATATAGAAGAAATCACTCAAAAATATCCGGAAGAAAAAAATGACGAAGAATTAATTTTAGAAGAGGCAATAGAAACTGAAGAGAAAGAAACTGTAGAAGCTATGCCTGTTAGTGAAGATTTAAAAAAATCAATCAAAGAAAAACAAATAGAATCTCCTCATGTTTTCCATGTGCCTGAAGGTGATTTAAAAGATAAATTTATTAATGATGTTAAAAATGACCTTGAAACTGAATTTATTAGTTTAATTAAACGGTATTTTCCTCAAAAAATTGATTTTAAAGAAAAGAAATCTGTTGATGATGAAATTATTACAAAATGCAAAAGTATTATCAGAAAGCTTAATACATTAGAGGATGATAATAATAAATTTTTCTTTAGTAAAAACTACTATAAGGCTAAGTCGCTTTTTTATTTTACTATGGAACAAAATGATAAGTTCCTGCAAAATATTGAGAAAGCATTTCACCATTATCCCCGTGAAGATGTCTTTCTGATACAGTATGCTCATTTCCTTATTAATAATAATAAAATCGATGAAGCTGAAAAGCAGCTTTTAAAAATAAAAAAAATCAATCCATCCAACCTGGAAATGTATCTTTTACTTGGAGAAATTTATTTTAAAAGGGATAAATTTCATGAATCTTTAAATATGTTTAAAAAAGTCATATTACTTGATACAAAAAATTCTAATGCTTATGCTTATAAAGGATTTATTCTGTCAAGTAAAGGTTATATTTCAGATGGTGAAAAAGATTTAAAAAAAGCTATTAGTTTAAATTATCAAAATTATCTTCCTTATTATTTTCTTGGAAACATCTTTAAAGATCTTCAATTATACGGTAAAGCAATTCATATGTATAAAAAAAGTTTAAAATTTGGAGGGGATTTTGTCAACTTGAAAGAAAATTTAGCTTTCTGCCTTATGCATCTGAAAAAATATGATATGGTTATTCATAAACTCCTTCCAGAATATGATAAAAACAGGTTAACAAAAAACGGCTTTCAAATCTTATCAACTGCACTTGAGGCAAAAAATAAATGTAACAGGGCTATTGAAATATTACAAAGGGGACTTGAATATTCCAGGGAATCACAGTACTATTACAGGTTAGGTGAATTATTTGAAAAAACTGGTGAATATGAAAAAAGCATTGAGTCATATAAAAAAGTTACAGATGAAAATTTAAAGATAGAAATTAATGTTAAAATCGCAGATATATATTTATATAAAATAAAACAATATGACCAGGCTGAAAAATATTATATAGTTGCAAGTGAAAAAGATATGAACAATTATAAAACCATACATAGTCTGGCAGTTCTTTATTTTTTAAAAAATGAATATGAAAAATCTGTTAAATTTTTTGAACAGGCAATTGAACATATGGATTTTAAAATTTCACCGGATATTTTCTATAAAACAGGAGTTGCTTATAATAAATTACAGCGGCATGCCGAGGCAATCAAACACCTGACAAAAGCAGAAAATATAGGCTATGTTGATGAGGACCTATATAAAAATTTGGGATTTGCATATATTAAAGAAAGTAAAATTAATAAAGCTATAGAATCCTATAAAAAATCAATTGCTATCAATCCTCATAATCCTGTTCTGCATAATAACATTGGAGTTATTTATGCCCAACAGGGAAAATATACTGATGCTATTAAAGAGTTTAAAAAAGCATTAGACAGTGATAAAAACAATAAAGATGCCTTACATAATTTACATAAGGCTTATAAAATCCTTTCAGAAAAAGAATCTACTGAATACCTTACCCAGTTAGAAGAAATTCTTTAAAAAGGGACAAAAATATGAGTGTTGGCATTTCAGTAAAACGAAAAGATGCTCTTCCAAAAGTTACAGGAAAAGA
The DNA here is from genome assembly GCA_965373035.1 of uncultured bacterium. GTDB lineage: Bacteria > Spirochaetota > JAHITG01 > JAHITG01 > JAHITG01 > CBDVEP01. The sequence goes on along the minus strand of CBDVEP010000167.1, from coordinate 1,238 downwards.
AAAATTTATAGATGATTATTATTATCCTGATATGCTGCATATTTACACATTTCGTAGTCCTAAACCAAGTATTCATATTAAAAAACTTGATATTTCAATAGCCCTGAAATTACTCGGGGTTATAAAAATACTGTATCCTCTCAAAAAAATATGGTAAAATTATTATTAGGTTATAACGTGGATGAAGCTTTTTTAAAAATAATTAACAGGTAAGATAAAATACTTTTTGATTATGTATTTTCAGAAAGTCTTGACTTTCTGAAAATACAGTATATAATTGTCATATGATAATAAGAACCTATTACAAATCAATTTGGAAAAAATTTGATAGTGAAAAGCCAATGGTATTTATTTCCGGCCCCAGACAATCAGGAAAGACAACTTTTGCAAAAAATATAGCAAACAAGGAAAAATCACATTTATATTTCAATTATGATGTACAGAAAAATAAAGCATTATTAAGCAACAACCCTTCTTTCTTTGAAAAAATCGATATAGTACCTGGCCACAAACCTTTAATTATATTAGATGAAATTCATAAGCATACTAAATGGAAGAATTATTTAAAGGGGATTTATGATGAATTTTCAGATACATATCGATTCCTTGTAACTGGAAGTGGACGACTGGATCTATTCACACATGGAGGGGACTCTTTAGCTGGTAGATATTTGCATTTTCATCTATTTCCATTTACAATTGGAGAACTTGCTTCTAATAAGCCAATATCAAAATTTTTTTTATCAAATTTAATAAAAATACCTGATAAATCAATTAAATCTGAAGAGCATCTGGAATGTCTTATGAAGGTCGGAGGATTTCCTGAACCTTTTCTTAAAAGAAGTCAACAGTCATATAGAAGATGGGCGAATACATATCATTCACAAATTATAAGAGAAGATATCAGAGATGCTCTAACCGTTAAAAATATTGATGCAATGGAAACTTTATACGCTTTGATTAACAATAGGGTAGGAGCATTATTTTCTGCATCCAGTATTGCACCTCAACTTAAAATTTCTCATGCTACTATTCTTTCCTGGATGAAAATATTTGAAAAATTTTATTTGATTTTTAAGTTAAAGCCTTATAGCAAAAATATCAGCAGAACACTTCTTCGTGAGCCAAAATATTATTTTTATGACTTTGCAAATATTGAAAATGAAGGTTTAAAATTTGAAAATTTAGTAGCAGTTGAATTGAAACGAGCAGTAACTTTATGGAAAGACTATGGATTA
>CBDVEP010000166.1:0-5661 GCA_965373035.1 uncultured bacterium | reverse complement strand
TAATTCCTTCATCATAAACAATAAATTGCACCATAATGTATCTTATATTATTCTTTTTTAAAAAATCTGAATTATTACAAAAATCAAAGATTCTGGTATTTAAGAGTTCAAACTAAAAATAATCATAATTTAATTTTTAAAAATTAAATCTTGTAGCCAGTAAATGAGCTGAATTATTTAAATCAAGGAACTGCTCATTATAAAAAGCATAATCTATTGTTAAAAATCCCATATTTATACCAACACCACCACCAAAATTACCTCTTAAAAATCCAAACCGCAGGGATATAACAGAACCTAAAGCAAATTCCCCGCCAATATTTACATTGACTTCTTCATCTCCCTGGTTCTTTGAAAACATTATTCCAAATTTCATACTATCAGTCAAACTTTTATAGCCCAAACCAATTTTATATCCAGACTCTATTTTATGGACTTTTTTTTCTTTGTTCCATTTTATAAACCCCGGTAAATTCTGCATATTAACGCCAAGAAAAATTGGCAAAGGAGGAGTAATAAGAAAACCAAAATCTAAAGCCCCTCCATAAGCCATGTCTTTATCAATCATTTCATTTAACATTTTAACATTTATACCAAATTTAACCATGGACATTGGTTTTGCAAAAGTAAAAATCAAACTGCTTCCCGAATAATTTATCTTTTTAAGATAATTATCATTCTCATCATACGAATCTATTTCATCTACATAGGCACTTAAAACAGTAACTCCAAAAGCATTTTCCATGTCTTCTCCATAAGGTTTGGAAAAATTAGCAGTGCATATAATTCTATCATAACTTAAGCTGGCACCGCTGAATTGAAGCTGGGCATTTTCAATCTGAGTTAAGCCTGCTGGATTCCAGAATACAGCATCAGATGTATTTCCAAAAATAGTTAAAATCCCTCCTGTTGAAACACCATAGGGATTGAATGTTGAATTAAGGAAACTTGCTCCAAAACCAGCTTTACCACGAGATTGGAATAACTCATCCTGTTCAGACATTAACAATGTTGAAATCATTAAAAATATTATTATTAAACTAACTTTTTTCATCACTTTTTTAAACTCCTTATTATTTTACAAGAATTTTAATTACTTTTACTTTTGTATTAGACCCCTCTACAATAATCTTGGCATAATATATGCCATTAGCTACTTTTTCCCCCATGTCATTGTCACCACCCCATAAAACTTCCTCTGTATTATAACCTGGATATAACTTATCCACATTTTTTCTTTTAGTCCATGTTTTTTTGCCATTGAAATCATAAACAATTACAGCAATGGAAACATCACTAATAGCTTTTTTCACATAAATTTTAAATTTAATCTTTGCAATTTTTTTCTCATTATCAAATGGATTGGGATAGGCATGCGCATTATGAATAGAAATTTGTTCATTAGTAGATGTAGATGTTTGTGCCATAATTTTAAAAGCACTTAAAAACAAAATAGATGTTATTAAAACAAATAAAAATATAAAAAGTTTATATTTCAACTTCTTATCCTCCTTTTTTTTTAGAGTCAAAAGCCTCATTTTCCATTTTCATTTTCTGTTTTAAAATTAAAAGGATAATTATGAAAATGGAATGCTTGACCCTTATATGTATTATTTTTTATTATTTACTTTTTCTTCTTTTTTTACATCCCGTGCTGTTAGAGGAGGCATAACAGGTCCTGTGGAATAAGATTCTTCAACAATTTTCTTAGTCTCTTTTTTCTGACCACCTGTAATGGTAATACGCCCATGGATAACTACTCCTTTTTGTAAATTTAAAATTGGGGTTGTAATATCACCAAGTATTCTACCTGTTTCTAAAAGTAAAACTTCTTCATCAGCTTTTATATTACCAATAAGAGTACCGCCAGCAATAACTTTTTTTGCAATAACATTTGTCTTTACTTTTCCTGTCTCACCAATAATAATCTGATTATCAGTTTTAATTTCTCCTTCAAACTTTCCATTAATTTCTAAAGAACCCTGAATATAAAAATTACCCTCAAAAACAGAACCTTCTCCAATAATACTATTAACTGCGTCACTTTTTGCCATTCATTTTCTCCTTATTTTGAAGCATTAAAATTAGTAGTAATGTAATTAATATTTATTAAATGTCAATATTTTTTTGATTTTTGTATTTTTTTATCTTGACAATAAAATTAAAGTCAATAAGATACAACTAAAAATAATACATTATAAGGAGTATCATTAATGTCAAAAAAATATAAAACTATCGATGGAAATACAGCGGCTACGCATGTAGCTTATGCTTTTAGTGAAGTGGCTGCAATTTATCCTATTACACCTTCTTCTGCAATGGGAGAAATGGCAGATGCATGGGCAAGTCAGGGTTTAAAAAATATTTATGGGCAAAAACTTAATGTTGTCGAGCTGCAATCTGAAGCTGGTGCTTCAGGAGCTGTTCATGGAGCACTTTCTGCCGGTGCCTTAACAACAACTTTTACAGCATCACAGGGACTGATGTTAATGCTTCCTAACATGCATAAAATTGCAGGAGAATTGTTGCCTGCTGTTTTTCATGTAAGTGCCCGCTCTTTAGCCTGCCAGTCATTATCTATTTTTGGAGATCATTCAGATGTAATGTCAGCACGTAATACCGGCTGGGCACTTATGGCTGCAGGCTCCATACAGGAAGTTATGGATTTAGCTATTGTTTCTCATCTTTCAACAGTAAAAGCAAAAATCCCTTTTTTAAACTTCTTTGATGGATTTCGCACATCCCATGAAGTACAAAAAGTTGAAATGGTAGATTATGAAACTATGAAAGAACTGGTTGAAATAAAATATATTGAGGATTTTAGAGCCAGAGCCTTAAATCCTGAAAATCCATTTGTAAAAGTTGGTGCAGAAAATCCTGATGTTTATTTCCAGGGACGTGAAGCTTCCAATAAATATTACCTGAAAATACCTGAAATTGTTCAGGATTATATGAATAAAGTAGCTAAAAAAATTCACAGACAATATAATTTATTTGATTATATTGGGGATCCACAAGCTGAAGAAATAATTATATCCATGGGGACCAGTTGTGAAACTATAGAGGAAACTGTTAGTTATCTTATTAAACAAAAAAAGAAAGTAGGTGCTATTAAAGTCCGTCTTTATAGACCATTTTCTGTTGATGCCTTTTTAAAATCAATTCCAAAAAGTGTTAAAAAAATTGCTGTCCTTGACAGGACAAAGGAACCAGGCTCTATCGGTGAACCGTTATATCTGGATGTATTAGCTGCATTATCCGGCAGGGGAATAACAATAATTGGCGGAAGGTATGGTCTATCTTCTAAAGAATTTACCCCAACAATGATAAAAGCTGTTTTTGACCATCTTAAAGGAAAATGTACTCATAATTTTACTGTTGGCATTGAAGATGATGTCACTCATCTCTCCCTGAAACTTGGTGAAAAAATTGATTCTGAAATCAAAGGAGTTGTACGATGTAAATTCTGGGGGTATGGTTCAGATGGAACAGTTAGTGCTAATAAAAACTCAATTAAGATTATCGGTGATAATACAGATATGTATGCCCAAGGTTACTTTCAGTACGATTCAAAAAAATCCGGGGGAATAACCATATCTCATCTTCGTTTTGGAAAAGAAAAAATACAATCACAATATCTTCTGGAGCAGGTTGATTTTGTAGCACTGCATAAAGCTTCTTATATTGGAAGATATGATATACTGGAGAATATTGTTGAAAAGGGAACTTTCCTTCTGAATTCTGACTGGAGTCAAGAAGAAGTTTTCAACAATCTTACAAAAGACATACAAAAAATTATTATAGAAAAAAAAATCAAAGTGTATAATATTGATGGTTATAAAATAGCTAAAGAAGTAGGACTGAGAAACAGGATCAGTACAATTATGCAGGCTGCTTTTTTCAAGCTTACAGAAGTCATTCCATCTGAGAAAGCAATAAAGTTAATAAAAGAAGCTATTAAAAAAACATATGGAGTTAAAGGTGAAAACATTGTTAAAATGAACTGCGAAGCTGTTGATAAGGCAATAAAAGCAATAGAAAAAGTATCAGTTCCTGATAAAATAGTTAAATCTGCTAAAAAGCCTGAATTAATACCAAAAGATTCAAAAGGATTTATTAAAAATGTTATTGAACCGTCAATGCGGTTTAAAGGTGACACTATTCCTGTATCAGCTATGACAGAAGATGGCTCTGTGCCTTCAGGTACAACAAGATTAGAAAAACGCGGCGTAGCATTGCAAGTTCCTAAATGGATACCTGAAAATTGTATTCAATGCAATTTCTGCAGTCTTGTCTGCCCTCATGCCACTATCAGGTCAAAACAGATCCTTCCATCTGGTTTAAAAAATGCTCCAAAGGATTTTACAGTATTAAAATCAAATACAAAAAATGATAAGGATTTAAAATTTAAGATTCAGGTTTATCCTGAGGATTGTGTTGGATGTAATCTTTGTGTGAATGCCTGCCCTTCAAAAGAAAAAGCACTTGTCATGGTTCCTCTTGAAGAATCACGCAATTCAGGAGAAAGTGAAAAAGCAGAATTTTTTGATAAATTACCTGATAATATTATTGATGGTGCCATGATAAATACAGTAAAAGGCAGTCAATTTTTAAAACCTCTCTTTGAATTTCATGGAGCCTGTGGTGGATGCGGGGAGCCTGCTTATATTAAATTAGTTACCCAGTTATTTGGTGATAGAATGATTATTGCCAATGCAACAGGTTGTTCCTCTATTTATGGAGGCACATTTCCAACTGTTCCATACTGTACTAATAAAGCAGGGCATGGTCCTGCATGGGCAAATTCTCTTTTTGAAGACAATGCAGAATATGGCTATGGCATGAGATTAGCTGTTGATGCAAACAGAAGCCAGCTTCTGCAAAATATTGAAGAGCTTTTAAAGGAAGGAACATCAAAAGAATTAGATGAAGCCCTGAAAAAAGCTAAAGAACTGTGGTTAAAAACAGATGATGAAGCAAAAAATAATACTAAAAAAATTAAAAGACTTCTGCCAAAAGCTTTAAAAGAAGTTAAAAATGAAAAAATAAAAAATATTATTAACAAAATTATAGAACTAAAGAATTTCATCATTCCAAAAAGTGTCTGGTCCATTGGTGGTGATGGCTGGGCTTATGATATTGGTTATGGTGGATTAGACCATGTACTTGCTTCAGGTAGAAACATTAACATCATGGTGCTGGATACAGAAGTATATTCCAATACAGGTGGACAAGCATCTAAATCCACTCCAATGGCCGCAAGGGCAAAATTCGCAGAAGCAGGCAAAGAAATCAGTAAAAAGGACCTTGGATTAATGTTAACAACTTATGGATATATTTATGTTGCGACCCTTTCAATGGGAGCTAATATGAACCAAACTGTTAAAGCAATTATTGAAGCAGAAAGTTATAATGGGCCTTCTATCCTTATCTGTTATAGCCCCTGTATAGCTCATGGAATTGACATGACTAATACACTTGAAAATCAAAAAAGAGCTGTTGAATCAGGACATTTTCCATTATACCGGTATGACCCCCGATTAATACAGCAAGGGAAAAATCCTCTTCAACTGGATAGTAAAAACATTAAAATTGCATATAAAGATTATATTTTAAAAGAAACCCGATTTAAATCTCTTCAGAGCTTATATCCTGATCGTG
>CBDVEP010000165.1:0-5711 GCA_965373035.1 uncultured bacterium | reverse complement strand
CAAAGCATTTATTCCACTTATTTTAAGAATTCAAAAGTATGAAACGATTTATTAAAAAAGAAACATTTATCATATTAATATTCCTGATTTTGTTCCCTGTATATAAGTTTGTTATTATTAATCCGCGTTTAATCTGGAAAATTGACAAACAAAATCCTGATAATTCTATATATGACAAATTTTATCAAAATAAACTTCAACAACTAAAAAAAAATTATTTTATTCACAACAATAATATCTATTTTTATTCTAATACCAGTAAGATAAATTCCCAATATAAAATCCCTGCTAATATGATAATAAGCGGAAGCACAGGCAGCAGGGGAGTTGTTCTTTACAAACAAAATGGAAACTCTATATCTTTTATTCAAAAAAACAAAGGATATTCATGGAAACATAAAACATTCGCCTACCCTTTTCTTACAATGAATGAAAACATTATTTTTCTAATTACAGGTGAAAATGGAGGTTATGGAACATTAAATATAAATGGCGAGGTTATTACCGAGCCAGTCTCAAGCGGAATGTTTTTAACTAGTTTTGATATCTGTTCCCATACTAATTTTATTTTTATAGGATATTCTAATGGATATATTAAATTATTTAATGAAAAATTAAAGGAAAAATGGTTTAATAAATTTCTTAAATCTAAAATCCAAATTGTTAAGCAGGTATCAGCTTCTTCAAAAGGAATGTATTTTGCAGCTCTTTCCGGTCTGGGTCCTGAATACCTAAACATTCTTGATAGAAACGGCACTCCACTACAAAGATTTAAAAGCCCTGATAATAGAAGGCGTCCAATTGAAATGAAATTTTCATTTGATGAGAAATACCTTCTTGAAGAAAGTGAAAAAGGGGTTCGGCTGTATTGTTTAAAAAAGAAAAAATTAATCATGGATAAACACCTATTTCCAAAACACCATAAACGGCAGCTAATATCCATGGACATTTCTTTTGACGGGAGCTATATTATTACTGCATACAAAATTAATAATAGCATTTCTGCTGCAGCGTTAATGGACAGGGAAGGCACAGTATATTTCAGGCTTTTTTTTGAAAACGAAAAACCACTTGTTAAATTTTCATTTCATGGATATAATTTTCAAATAGAAACTAAAAATAAAATTTATTTGTATAATATATAATATGAAAACTTTAATTATATTATTTTTATTTATAACCATGAACTTATTCTCTATTTCTTTACCTGTAAAAAAAGCTAAATTAACATCTACCTTTGGTGAAAGCCGAAATGACCATTTTCATAATGGTGTTGATTTCGGAGGGGGAGAACAGGCTGTCTGTGCAGTTGAAGACGGCAGGATAATTTTTTATTCTGATAGAGAAGAATTCCCTTTTAACAATTATTATGGAAGTGGTAATTATATTATTATTGAACATAAAAAGACACGATCTTATTATATGCATTTAAAAAATAAAACTGTTAATAAAACTAACTTTGAAATTAAAGAAAACTCTGTTATCGGAAGAACTTCTAATACAGGACATTCTTTTGGTGTTCATCTCCATTTTACTCTTGAAAAAATACAGCCTATAGAAATTTTAAATCCTTTATTATATTTTAATGAACCCATTAAAGACAGGATAAAACCAAAAATAGATAAATTTATGATTAAGGTTGATGATTCCAATCCAATTATTATATCAAAGTCTTATCAAATCAGGGAGGGTTCGGAGATTACCCTTTTTATTAAAACTTATGACCTTATTCAAAATAATAATAATAAAATGGGAGTATATAAAATCATCTGTTATTTAAATAATGAAAAACTAACTGAGTATGTATTTGATAAATTAATTGTAAAAAACAACTATTATTATTTGCCTCCTAATTATTCTTTTCATGACATTTATTATGATAAATATATTTATACAATTGGTAAATTTTCCTTAGAGGAAAAAAAATATTCTATTAAAATTGTTGTCGAAGACCTTGCAGGAAATAAAACCCAAACAGAACGAAATTTAATAATAAGAAAATAAAATATGGAATGGTTAGTAGAAATTATCAGCAACAATAATGTTCACATTGATGCAGGGGAAATTAATTTACCAATTAAAGATGTTTACATGTCTAAACTTTATACTATTACCGGGAATTTAACAAAAAAAAATATTCAAAAAAGTATTGATCTGCTTTTTAAAGATAAAATTACTGAAAAACACAAAATATATAAAATAAAATCTGGAGAAAATAAAAAAGCTTCTTCTTCCAAATTAAAATCAGGCAAATGGGAAGTTGAAGTTTTTTATAAAAAAGAAGTAACAGACCCTTCAACATCATATATTTTAAAGGCTTTAATAGATATCAGGATAAAAGCCTTAAATGTCCGTACAGGATTCAGGTATGTTATTAATGGAAATTTAAACTTAGACGAAGTAAAACTTTTTTCAAAAAGATATTTAGCTAATTTAATTATCCAGGATATGTATATTAAAAGCCTTGAATGATAAAAAAATGGTAGAAAAAATCAAGCTGTCAGCAATGAATGACCAGGAATTATTGAACTTAAGCACAGACCGTCTCCTTTCATTAAATACAGAAGAGATGCAGGCTGTCCGTAATTATTTTAAACAGGAGATGCGGGAACCCTCTGACCTTGAAATGGAAGTCATTGCCCAGACATGGTCTGAGCACTGTAAACATAAAATATTTAACAGCCAAATCGAAATTACAGAAAATCGTAAAACCAGGGTATATAAAAACCTGTTTAAAGAAACCATTGTAAAATCAACAAAAAAAATTAAAAAAAAATTAGGTAAAAAAGATTATACTGTTTCTATTTTTAAAGATAATTCCGGTATTATAAAATTCAACAAAAGATACAATATCTGTTTTAAAGTTGAGACTCACAATCATCCCAGTGCACTTGACCCGTTTGGCGGTGCTAATACCGGGATAGGTGGAGTTATCCGTGACATACTTGGCACAGGTTTATGCGCCACTCCTATAGCAAATACAGATATATTCTGCTTTGCAAAACCGGGATTTGAGTATAAAAAACTGCCTGAAGGTATTCTGCATCCAAAAAGAATTTACAAGGGTGTTGTAGCTGGAATAAAAGACTATGGCAACAAAATAGGCATACCAACTGTTAATGGCTCCATACACTTTGATGATCGTTACCTTGGAAACCCAATAGTTTATGCAGGTACACTTGGTATTATACCATGCAGGAAAAGTTTTAAGAACCAGCAAAAAAATGATTTGATTGTAACTGTAGGAGGAAGAACAGGTAAAGATGGAATCCATGGAGCAACATTCTCTTCCATAGAACTTGATGACAAATCAGAAGACACATCCTCAAGTGCGGTTCAGATAGGTGACCCTATTACTGAAAAAAAATTTATGGATGTTCTTATAAAAGCAAGGGATATGGATTTGTTTAATTCCATAACTGACTGCGGGGCAGGCGGGTTCTCTTCTGCTGTAGGTGAAATGGCAGAAGGTTTTGGGGCTGAAGTGTTTCTTGAGAAAGCTCCTTTAAAACATAAAAACATGAAGGCATGGGAAATATTCCTTTCAGAATCCCAGGAACGAATGGTACTTGCAGTACCTGAAAAAAACTTAAAAAAATTAATTAATATGTTCAAGGAAGAAAATGTAGAAGCCACAGTTATAGGGAGATTTACCAATACGAACAGATTAAAAGTTTATTATAACAAAATGTTATGTTCTGATTTAAATCTTGACTTTCTTCATACTAAAGTCCCTGTAAAAAAATTTAAAATTAACTATAAAAATCCTGTTATTATAAATCAAAAATTTAAGCCTGAAAAAAATCTTACAACAGACCTGTTAAAATTATTATCCACAGGTGAAATCTCAAGTAAAGAACATGTAATACGGGAGTATGACTTTGAAGTAAAAGCCGGAACTTATTTAAAACCCCTTCAGGGTCCTGCTCAGGGGCCAGGAAATGGAAGTGTTGTTATTCCTGATTTCCATGACAAGAAAAACGGAATAGCAGTTGCACATGGAATTAATATACGATATGGGGACATTGATCCTTACTGGATGGCACTTTCTGCCATTGATGAAGCCATAAGAAATTATTTATCAATTGGCGGTGATTTAAGTAAAGCTGCTCTTCTTGATAATTTTTGCTGGGGAAATCCAAATCAGGATGAAAAATTAGGAGCACTGGTAAAAGCAGCCCAGGCATGTTATGATGCAGCAGTAAACTTTAATTTACCTTTTATATCAGGTAAGGACAGTTTTTATAATGAATTTATTTATAAAAAAAACAAAACAATTTCTATTCCTTATACACTGCTGATTTCCATATTTGGTCCTATAAAAATTAACAATATAATTTCAATGGATTTTAAAAAACCTGTGAATTCAATTTTTATACTTGGAGAAACTAATGCTGAACTTGGAGCAAGCTGTTTTTATCAATTGCACAACATAAAGAATAAAAATGTCCCTCATGTTAATCTAAAAAAAGCAAAAAAACTTTTTAAGCACCTTGAAAAAGCTATTGATAAAAAATTTATTATTTCCTGCCATGATATTTCAGATGGGGGCATGATTACAGCTTTAGCAGAAATGTCTCTGGCCGGGGGTATGGGATTTTGCGGAGATATAGAAAACATACCCATCTCAAAAAAAATAAAGCATGCTTATGAAATATTTTTTTCTGAAAGTAACTCACGATTTTTAGTTGAAGTTGATAAAAATAAAGCCGGAGAATTTAAAACTTTTTTTAAAAACTTTAAAACAGGATGTATTGGTAAAATCACAAATAATAATAAATTTCAAATTTTTCATAAGAAAAAATTAATTATAAATACTAATGTAGAGATGCTGGATAAACACTGGAGACGGTTGTAATGAAAAAAGTCACATCACTTGTGCTGCGTACTGCTGGAGTTAATTGTGACAAGGAAACCATGCAGGCTTTAAAACTGGCTGGTTCTGATACAGTTGATCTTCTTCATATCAATGTTTTAAAAAAGAAAAAAAAATTATTTAAAAAATATAATTTTATCGTCATCCCGGGTGGATTTTCATATGGTGATACTGTAAGTGCAGGGAAAATACTGGCAAATGAAACTAAATTTATTTTTAAAAAAGAAATTGAAGACTTTTTAAAAAGAGGAAATCTTTTAATGGGAATATGCAATGGATTCCAGGTACTTGTTAAATCAGGTATCCTGTCTAACAATAAAAATAAAACTTCAACACAGAGTTATTCTTTGGTTCAGAATGATTCCAGAAAATTTGAATGCCGTTGGATACATTTAAAAATAAATAACAATTCTTTCTGGACTGAAAATCTTCCTTATGTTATCACATTACCCATAGCACATGCAGAAGGAAAATTTATAATAAAAAACAAAGACTTGTTAAAAAAATTAATAAATAATAATCATGTCATTTTTCAATATTGTGATGAAACAGGAAATGTAAAAAACACTGAATATCCTGTTAATCCAAATGGTTCTCTTTTAAATATTGCAGGCATTATAGATAAAAGCACCCAGATACTTGGAATGATGCCGCATCCTGAAAGATTTACAAACAATTTTCACCACCCTTACTGGAATCATTTAAAAATCAATAATAAAGAGAACTTTCCTTTTGGCCTGCAAATTTTTAAAAACGCCATAAAGAGATTAAAAAAATAATGGAAAGTTGGGGACGGTGCGTCACTTTGTAACATTATTATAATAATAAATTAAAA
>CBDVEP010000164.1:0-5834 GCA_965373035.1 uncultured bacterium | reverse complement strand
TATTAAAAAATTGTAAAAATAATAACCATATAAACTTTTATTATAAAAGATATAAATAATTAATTCAAAAATTATAAAACAATCCGAGTATAAGAAATTGCTGGTTAGATTAAAGCAAGAAATTATTTCTACACAACATAAAGCATATCAAACAATTAATAAACAACTTATTGAATTATATCTTTTTATAGGCAACCGAATTTATGAAAAAATAGAAACATCAAAATGGGGGGAGGGAATTGTAGAAAAAATATCAAAAGACCTGCAAAGGGAACTCCCTGATATGAAAGGATTTTCTAGTAGAAATTTATGGGAAATGAAAAAAATATTTGAGACTTATAAAGATAATAAAAAACTGCAACCACTGGTTGCAGAATTATCATGGTCTCATAATTTAGTTATATTACATCAGACAGACACTTTAGAAGAAAAAGAATTTTATATTAAAACTTGTATAAATGAGAAATGGAGTAGACGCGAATTAGAACGTCAAATAAACACATCTCTATTTGAACGTTATATGCTTTCAAAAAAGACAAATAAGTTAGTGCCAAAAACAAAGGATAAAAATATTTTATCACATTTTAAAGATGAATATATCTTAGATTTTCTGGGGTTGAAAGATAAATTTTCAGAAAAAAATCTGAAAAAATCTATTATTCAAAATTTAAAACAGTTTTTCCTTGAATTTGGTAAGTATTTTACATTTATTGGTGAGGAATATAAAATAACCGTAGGTGGTGAAGATTATAAAGTAGATTTACTCTTTTATCATAGGCTTATGAGATGTCTGGTGGCAGTTGAATTAAAAATCGGAAAATTTAAACCTGAATATACAGGCAAAATGCAATTTTATTTATCAGCACTTGATGAAAAAGAAAAAATTAAAAATGAAAATCCCTCTGTGGGGTTAATTCTTTGTAAATCTAAAAATGAAGAAGTAGTCCGTATTGCTTTAAGCAAAGCTGTTTCTCCAGTGAAAGTTGCTACTTATAAAACAAAAATTATTGATAGGAAATTATTAAAACAAAAATTACATTCATTACCATTACCAAAAAAATAAATAGTAATGCGCCACTAACGGTGGAAATTGTCCTTGCGTCTATGAGATAAAATTTCAATTAATTTCTTGACTTTTCATTTAAATTGATTAATTTATTTCTATATACGAAATTTTTTTCGTAAGATAGGAAAATATGAAATTAACAATTCATGAAATAGCTAAAGCCAGCAGTGTATCAATTGCCACTGTTTCAAAAGTTTTAAATAACAGAATAGGAGTAAGTGAACAGGTACGGTTAAAAGTCCTTCAAACAGCAGAAAGATTAGAATACTTTCCTTACATCAAGGCAAGGGAAACAGGGCTATTTAGAAAAAAAGCAAAATACATTGCTGAGGTTTTTGGCAATGCCAGCCAATTTTTGATAAACGATTTAGAAAAAGGTATTTCTCGGGTTATTTCTAAATCTCATTTATATGAAGTAAAACATTTTTTAACTCACATTGAAGAGAGAAACATTGATAAAGTAAAATTGTTCATTAACAATCTGCGAAGGGACCAGGATATTGCAGGTCTGATTATACTTTTTGTAAAAATTAATGATAAAATAATAAATGATCTGGTAAATAATAATTTATATACTGTTCTTGTAAATGTTAAAAGTGAAATCACTTCTTCTATTATTGTTGATAATGTAAAATCAGCATCTTTAGCAACTGAATATTTGATAAAAACAGGATGTAAAAAACCCGGCATGATAATTTCTGATGCAGAAAATATAGATGTCTGGTCTGACAGAATAAATGGTTTTAAAAATACATTAAAAGCTCATTCCATTAAGTTTTCACCTGACCAGATAGAATATGAAAATACTTTTGAAACATACCAGACAAAACTTGCAATAAAATCCCTTCTGAATAGAAATCCTAAATTGGATGGGATTGTTTTTGCAAGTGACTGGCAGGCTTATGCAGGCATTCAGTATTTAACAGAAAATAAAATTAAAATACCTGATGATGTTTCTATAATTGGATTTGATGACATTCAGTTTAATGAATTCATACAACCCAAATTAACTTCCATCAAGCAGCCAATGGAGGAAATGGGACAAACTGCTATGAATTTATTATTAGAAATGATAAAAAATGAAAAAATAATTCGAAGAATAATAACACTGGGATGTAATTTAGTAGTTAGAGAAACCACCCGAAAGATTTAAAAATTGATTTAAGTAATTGAGGCTGTCCCATAACTGTAGTGAAGAGGTCGGTAGACCTTGTAACTATTAAATAAAGCCTTTAAATACAGGGTCTATCGACCCTTACACTACAGTTTTTATATAATATAAGGTTATGGGACAGCCTCAATTATTAAATAAATAGATGGAGAATATAATGAAGAAACTTTTACTAATTTTATATGCAATTATTTTGACATCTGTAATTTTTCTGGAAAATCTTTACTCAGATAAAATTATTAATTCTAACAATCCATTTATTTTTCAGGATTTTGATAATACTAATCATCATTTTAACGCTTATGGAAAAAAATCTATAGCAGAGAATCTTATAAAAAAATACTATGAAGCTAATATCAAAGCTCAATATGTAAATGATGAAGACCTGCATAATAAAGGAAAACATCTTTGTTTAGAATATGATGTAATTCCTTATAATTCAGAAGTAGGATATATTATTCCTTTCCATGGGCTGGACCTTACATTTTTTAAAAAGCTATCATTTAAAATAAAAGGAGAGCACAAAACAGGATATACAGATAAAATAAAAATTGAAATTTCCACATGGAATGATAGGATACATATCCTGATGGATAATATATCAGGAAAATGGCAGGAAATAAAGCTTGATTTTGATGATTTTGCAGGGGAAAAAGAAAATTTTAACTGGGAAGGAGTTGAAAGAATTACTTTCATTATAGCTAATTTAAACAGTGAAGTAACCAAGGGAAAACTGTATTTTGATGACATGAAATTAATCCCAAAAGAAGATACATCTATTACACTTGAAAAACTTAAAATACAGAAATACATCAAACCAAGAAAACGGTTATTCCAGTTCCCTAAAGATAAAATAAAAAAAATAAATCTAAAACAGAGCAATAATAGAATATTAAAACAAATAGCAAAAGATACATGGAAATTTTTTAAAAATACAAGTGACATAAACACCTATCTTGTTATGGATAATATTACTGTTGGTAAATATATGACTTCCTGTAAAATCAGAGATTTTACAAATATTACCAATATTGGTCTGCAGATTTTATGTGTCTTATCAGCATACGAAATGGGGTATTTAAAAAAAAATGAAACATTGATATATATTGAGAAATTACTGGCTACAATTAAAAAATTAAAAAAATGGAATGGTTTATTTTATAATTACTATTTAACTAAAAATGGCAAAATAGCTAATAAATTTATATCCAGTGTTGACAATGGCTGGCTTGCAGCAGGTCTAATATGCCTTAGAAATTCTTTTAACAAACAATTTGCTGATGATTCTACCAAAATCCTTGATGAAATGGATTTTAATAAATTATACAATCCAAAAACGGGACAATTATTTTTAGGGTATCAAACTGATAAAAAAGCTCCGTCAAAATATCATTATGGACTCCTTGCAACAGAGCCAAGAATTACTAGTTTAATAAGTATTGGCAAAGGTGATATACCTGAAGAACACTGGTTTAAAGCACACAGGACACTTCCAAAGGAATGGGACTGGCAAAGCCAGTCTCCTAAAGGTAAAACAAAGACTTTATATGGAATTGAATTTTTTGGAGGTTATTATACTTATAAAAATGAAAAATTTGTCCCAAGCTGGGGAGGTAGTATGTTTGAATCTCTTATGCCTCTTATTGTTCTTAATGAAAAAAAATTGGCACCTGACAGCTTTGGGACAAACAATTATCAAATTGTAAAATTACATATCCAGTATTCTAAAGAAAAAGGATTTAAATTCTGGGGATTTTCACCCTGCTCTATTCCTGATTCCATGGGAGGATACAAAGAATATGGCATTCCTGTATTAGGAGCAAAAGGATATTCTCCTGATGACATTGTAACTCCACATGCTATTATTCTGGCGTTACTTGCTTATGATGAAGATATAGTTATGAAAAATTTAAAAAATTTAATAAAAACTCATCCTGACATTTACAGCCAGTATGGATTTTATGATTCCATAGATATAGGCACAGGTCAGGTTACAAAAAAGTATTTAGCACTTGACCAGGGAATGATTCTTATATCATTATGTAATTTTTTAAAAGATGGAGCTATACAAAAAAAATTTGAACAAGATGAGATCATTGAAAACGTAAAAGAAATACTAAAAGCTGAAAATTTTTTCTAATAAAATATAAAAAATTATAAGGAGGTACAATATTATGTTAAAACAATTATCATTTATTTTTGTTCTTATTTTCTTATGCTCAATTACTATTGGGCAAGCAGCAAAGTACAAACCAGGAGATACTTTTACTGAAAAAAAGCCTTTTATACTCTTTGACTTTGACAAAAAATCACCGATGAATAATGTCAGTGGTCAATTTGGTGTCTTTAATGCTAATCCTAAAGATACGGAATCTTCTATCCGCTTTCGTTATAAAAAAGATAAGGACCTGCATAAAAAAGGTTATAACCTGTATATTAAGTATGACGTTGATTCTTCTCAGTCTGCTTTTAATGGTATATGGACAAAACTTAACGGTCTTGATTTATCCAAATATAAAGCTTTTTCTATTTCTATTAAAGGAGATAAAAAAAAGGGATTTAATGATTTCTTTAAAATTGAATTAAAAACTAAAAAAGATAAAATCGAGTCATCTGTAGAGGGTATAACTTATAAATGGCAAAAAATTGTTATTCCTTTTGAAGAATTTGAAGGAGTAATTAAGGAATTTGATTTCTCCAACCTGGATGAATTTAATATTGTTTTTGAAGACTGGAAATTTAAAAAAAAGGAAGGCGCTTATTTTATTGATGACATATCTTTTATTCCAAAAAAAGGTAAAAAAGTAAAATTTTCTGATATGATGAGAAAAAGAAAAAGTAAAAAAAAGAAATAAAAATAAGTCAAGGTAGGGGTTCAAACTATTGAACCCCTACAAATAAATCTGTTTTAATGGTTTATTTAATTGTAGGCAGAAGGTCAAATATGCTGTTCATTTTAGAACCTGAATTTTAAGCTGATAAGATGCTTGCCTGAAGTTCCATCAATTTTATAGGGGAGAATAAATCCGTAATCCAGTAAAATATCATATTTATGTCCGATACTGTATTTAAATCCAAGACCAGTTGAAAAATCAAGCAAAGTACTCCCTAACCTGAAAAACAGCAATTCATTAATAAAAGAATTTTCCCAGCCAAAATGGAGATTAAAATCTTTATCTCTAAAACTTAACCCACCAACAAAAACAGGGCTCTTCATTTTTATTACTTTCATAAAATCATAAATTTTTATAGGTATGGCAAATCCTACATTAATACTCATAGGCACAATATCTTTTGATTTTAATCCTATATCGGGTTGTGTTACATTCAATATAGAAAATCCTATATTATAGGATCTATTTATTTTATAAGAAAATATTTTCACCATAAGTCCTAAATCAAATGTAATATTCATTGGACTGTTCCCTTTCCCCATAAAAAGAGGGTCTAATTTCATTTTATCATCAACAACAAAACTGCGTTTTAAAAATTTTATTGTTCCTCCAATGTAAAACTCATTTTTCTTTAATTTTTTATCTAAATAATGTATCCTCTCAAAATTTCATGGTAAAAAATAAAAAATCAGTCAATACTATT
>CBDVEP010000163.1:0-5848 GCA_965373035.1 uncultured bacterium | reverse complement strand
GAAATATTATAAAAAACAACATAAAAAATATAATATAAAAAACAACATTTATCACTATAGTTTGGGGATATAAATCAAAGCCCATAAAAATTATTTTTTTCACTGCATAAAACAAAGAAAAAAATATTTTATTAATTAATAAAACACTTACAGCAGGAAAAATAAAATCAAAAATGGATAATTTAAATTTTTTAACCCGCATCCTTAAATAAAAAAATAAAAACAAAAAATTAATAAGTAAAAATATAATCAATATAAAAAAATTTAATTTAACCAGAACAATCCTTTTAAACAACTCTATATTCTTTAAATAATTTTTAAAATATTTATAAAATTTTACAAATTTATAAACTGAAAACATTTCCGGATTTTTTGTTATATCTTTATAATACCAGATAATCGCAGGGTTAATATTCTTTACATAAAAGGGAGCACTTTTTTTAATTATATTATTAATAAAAATATATTTTTTTTTATCATTATCATAATAACCATATTTTCTTGATATTCTTTTTTTGTTTTTCAAATTTATAAAAGTGGTTTTATAAAAAATATAATCATTGTTTTCAGCTTTCCAAATTTCTTTAATATTCATTTTATATCTGTTATTTATAAAAAACAAGTCTGTTTTAACCAGTTTATCTGATTTACCGGTAAAATACTGTATTTGATTTACTCTCTGGTTAACCTTTCTTAAGTAATGGAGTGCATCATAATTATTAATGTCAATTCTTAAAACCTTTTTAAATATTTCTTTTGCTTTACTGTAGTTATTTTTTTTAAAATATAATTTACCTTTATCAATTAAACTGCGAATTCGCCTTTTATATTTAACCATTGCCATATCGCTATGATCTAATGTAATTTTATAATTATACTTATCTTTAACAATTCTTATTGCTTTTTGATTGGTTTGCTGTATTGTAAGATTTAAATATTTTAATATTTCTTTATTATCTGGTTTTATTTCCATATAATCATGAAAATATTTTATAGCTAACTGATATTTTCTTTTATTAAAAGCTGAAATTCCTAAATTTTTTAATGTTTTCAGTTTTTTTTCTTTTTTATTAATTAAAAGTTCTGTAATATTGTTTATCTTATCTAAAGCCTTTTGATATTCCGGAAATATAATTAAAATTTCCTGAAATTTTTCTAAGGCTTTATAATATTCTCCTTTGTTTATATATGAATCCGCTAATTTTTCTAATTTAATAACATTATACTGACTTTTCTCCCTGATTTTAAGATATTTATCCCTGGATTGAAAATATTCATTTTTATATATGAGTGTAGTACTTAAAAATTCAAATAACAAAATAATAACAAAAACAAAGATAAAGGAAAATTCAATAAAAAACCACATAAATGATTTATCTTTATATTTCTCCAGTTCACTATCAGGTATGGATGTATTAACAGCATAACCTATAGCCGCAATAAAAAGTGCAGGTAAAAACAGCATTAAATTTTTTAATAAATCCATAAAAATATAACTTCTTATTAAACTGCTGTGATAAGAACTATTATAAAAGTGGTAAACAGAATTTAAAATACTTACAGGCACAAGAACAAGAAGTATGATAAAGAAATATTTAAAACTTTGATTAATGCTGTATCTTTTTAACTTTTCCAAGATCTATCCTTGATTTTATCTTTCGTATTGAATCAGCTAACTTGAAAATATAAATACCTATCGGGATATAAACAGCAGATAATATAATTTCACTGGAAGGAGGAAACCCTTTTAAGTTATCTATATTTTTAAGTAAATTTAATAGTAATTTATTAAAATGTTTAAAAATAAATAAAGATATCATTAAATATAGTATCATAAAAATAACAGTTTTTAAATACCAGTCTCTATTATTAAATAAAATCGCACCGGGAATAATAATAAAAACTAAAAAAGATAAATAATAAATCTTTACAGGATAATAAACCATACTTGCATAATTATAAGTGGAAAAGGGTGTTACAAATTTAGTTAGTATAAAATTTGTTGTAAAGCCAGAGTAGTAATGTTCAAGATAATATAATCCAAAACAGATAAGTACAGGAACAGCAATAATGGCAAAAATAAAATTTTTTACTTTAAATATTTTTAAATCTACAAAAGCATAATAAAAAGAAAAAGCAAGAAAAAGTGAGAACATAATAACATATTTATAAACACTTATTAAATTCTTATATAGAGAATTTAAAAACATTAAAACAGTGGAAGAACTTAAAACAATATCCTTTAAAATATCAGTAAAAAAAAGTAAAAAAAGACTAGTAAACAATAATACAATAAAAAAAATAAAAATAATTCCAAAAAAAATATTAATCTGTTTCATTATTAATAAAACCTTAATAAAATTTAATCAAGAGTCACTAGAATTGTTATTATTTAACTCAACCAATTAATTTAAACACTCTGAATATTGGCAATTCCAGTCCTTTTTAAATTTTTTACTTAAAGGATATACTATCTGCGTATAGGTAGTTATAATAGCCAGTTCCCTGTTTTCATAAGTAGCACCTTTAGAGTAGTTATTACTCCCAAGCATAACATATTTATTATCAACAATCAGCAATTTACTATGTAGAGCACTGTACCTGGTACCTGTTATATCCCATATATTTAGTTTTTTCAGTTTTAAATCTAATTTTTTTAAATCATTTATAGCATTACGCATATAAGTATATTTAATTTCCCCTTCATCATCTTTTGCATCATAAGTACTTTGACTGACTAATATTCTTATTTTAATTCCTCTTTGAGAGGCATTTTTAATTAAATTATAATAAAAAGGGAAATGTTCTTTATCAGAAGTTATTGTGTAAATTTCCAGGTCAATTTCCTTATGAGCATGTTGAAATAAAAAATAAATTGCTTCTCTAATATCAGGAATTTCCCAGAGATTTATTTCTTCCGGAGCACTCTCAAGAAGAACCATTGGTTTATTAAGAGTACTTATATTAAAAGGAAGAAACATATCAGCTTTTTTAGGCAATTTTTTATCAATTGCATAATCCCAATCAGTATAAAATACCTTTTCCATATCAGCAATAACTTCTTTATCAATTACTAACGAATTAATCTCTACATTATCATTAAAAGCAGGATAACTGAAATTTGCACTGCCTAACATAGCATATTTACCATCAACAATAGTATATTTTGAATGCAGCTGTCCATAAGGTCTTTCTCCTAACTGGCTGATATCAACAAAATGAATTTCAACATTATTAAACCTGTGAAAATCTAAATTAAAAAATTGTTTCCTGCTAAAAGGAGAATCAGCTAAAAGAAATTTTAATTTAACTCCTCTTTTAATAGCCTTTTTTAATTCATATTTTATACTTTTATTTATATTTGAAGTAAAATAAAGACCTGATATCAATATATCTTTTTCTGCTTTATTAATTAAAAACCGAAAAGCATCTTTAACATCTATAATAGACTCTGTATTTATTAAAGCCGGGGATGTTTCCAGGGGGATAGATTGAACAAGACTTATTTCTTTTATAGGCTCATAATAACAATGAAAGGTAAAAAAACAAACAAAGAAAAAAATAATAAAAAAATAGCCTTTTAATTTTTTCATTATTTTAATAATACATTCTTTTAAATTAAAGTCAAATAAGACCTATTTTTTTCTTGAAAAAATAATAAAAGGAAGTATAATATATAATATGGCTGATGTTGAAAATGTTGAAAAAAAAATACCTTTAGGAAAATTATTAATAAAATCAAAAAAGATTACTGAAGAACAGTTACTTAAAGCCCTGGAAGTTCAGCGAAATACAACTGACAGGTTAGGGCATACACTGATTAATCTTGGGTATATTACTGAAGATGAATTAATTAATTTCCTGGAAAATCAATTTGGTATCCCTGCTGTAAGAATAAATAAAAAAATGCTTAATCCCATTCTGATAAAAAAAACCATCCCTGAAAATATTTGTAGAAAATACAGATTAATACCAATCTTAATCGAAAATAACAAGCTGACCATTGCAGCAACAAATCCTTATGATCTGTCTTTTAAAGATGAAATTAAATTTACTACGGATTATAATATTGATATTGTTTTAAGTCCGGAAAATTCTGTTTTAGAAGCTATTAACCATACTTTTGGTAAAAAAGAATATAGCTGGCAGGATGAAGAATTGGAAAAAAATATAATAAAATCAAACATTTCAGTAGCTAAAACTCTTGATATAATATTTCTTCAGGCATTTAATATGAATGCAAGGGAAATACAATTAGAATTTTTTGAAAATAAATTTGATGTTTTATTTATTACAACAGATAATATCATCCACAGTAATCCATTACCTGCTTTTTATTATAAAGTAATATCCATCAGGATCAGACAACTATCCAGTCTTAATCAAAATGATAAGTCCTTTCAAGAAGGGATTTTGAGAAAAAAAATATATAATAAGATATACACCATACGTGTTCTTATCTTTCCAACAAGATTAGGAGAGAATATTATATTAAAATTTCCGTAAATTTTCATTAAAGTTTTTTAATTTTCATCCCGAAAATGATGATAAGGGGAAATATAAAGACTCCTCCTTATCAGTGATTGATTACTCCTAAAGCCACTGCTTCTGCAGTGGCTTTTTTTTTATAAAAAATTTGACTATAAAATATTTTTTTGTATTGTAATAAAAATGAAATCAAAAGACCTAAGCCCACAAATTATAAAAAAAATAGGCATTACTTTTTTTATCTGTATAATCATTATTGCCTGTGCTTTATCCTTTTTCTTTGCTAAATCTTTTATTGGCAAATATTATCCTATCAGAGTACAGTTTAACTTTGTAGCTGATTTAAAAAAGGGAACTGCTGTTAAATTTATAGGCGGCCCTGAAATAGGATATATTAAAAAAATTTATAGAAATAAAAATAAAATTGAAATTTTATTAAATATAAAAAAAAGCTTTAAATTAAAAGAAAGAGCAGAAATAAGTATGTTCACCCTTGGAATGATGGGAGAAAGATATATTGAAATAAGCCAGACTCCTTATGATGGAAACTATATAAAACCAGATTCCCTCATTATTGGAAATGATGCATTAAGTTTTGAAATATTTCAGTTAAATATGGCACGACTTAGCCAGGCGTTAATTTATTCAAAGGATGATGAAGGCAAACCACCTAAGGATTTTATAAGTATTTTACAGGGTATAAAAAACAACCTTCATGATTATACTTGTAATATTAAACAGATAAGACCAGATGTTCATACAAACATTTCAACATTTAAAAATAATTTAAATACAATTATCAGTAAAATTCATAATGCCCAAAAATTTATGGAAAAATTAAATCAAGACCTGAAAACTATTTCAAAAAATGATATTAAAAAATTTTTCTCTGTTCTTTATGATTTAGATAATGATATTAATAATTTTAATCAAGCTATACCAGATATCAAAAAACACATAATGCCCCTTAAAAAAATGACCTGTAAAATTGTAAATAAAAAAAACAAAATTGGTCAATTAATATTTAATAAAAAAGACTATAACGATTTATTAGATAAAATAGAAGATATTGAAGAATTCTCAGAAGAGATAGCTCGAAATCCCAGAAATTTACTATTCAGGTAACTTTCTGAACCTTTCCAGACTTTATACATTTTACACAAACATTTATCTTTCTGATTTTCCCATTTACATTTGCTTTTACTCTTTGTATATTTGGCTGCCATACTCTTTTTGTTTTCAATTTAGAGTGAGCTACATTATTCCCAGTCATAGGTCCTTTCCCACATATCACACATTTAGCCATATTTATAAACTCCTGAACTTACAAAACTTGACTCTAATATTATATAATCTTATT
>CBDVEP010000162.1:0-5849 GCA_965373035.1 uncultured bacterium | reverse complement strand
AGCCTAAAGGCTCTACTCCTCTCTAATTCTGCTGGTTCGAGCCTAAGTAGGGGACACTTAATTCTCCCCTACTTAGGCACGAACCAGCAACTAACTCAATACAATAGCAATAATAACAAAATTAAATAATCTTTAATTTTGTTATTATATTTTCCTCTGTGTCTCCGTGTCTCTGTGGCTTTTTAAATAACACTCTACTTAATTATTTCTTTGCTTTTCCTTTTTTATTAGATTTCGCCCTTCTTTCTTCTATAACAGCATGAGCTGCGGATAACCTTGCTATAGGAATTCTATAAGGGGAACAACTTACATAATTTAATCCTGTTCTATGACAAAATTTAACAGATAATGGTTCCCCGCCATGCTCTCCACAAATTCCTATTTTTAAATTAGGATTTGTGCTTCGTCCTAATTTAACACTTATATCAACAAATTTACCAATACCATCCTGATCAAGTACCTGGAAAGGGTCATTTTCATAAATCCCCATTTTAACATAATCAATAAGGAATTTTCCCGCATCATCACGGCTGAAACCACAGCCCATCTGGGTTAAATCATTTGTGCCAAATGAGAAGAATTCAGCTTGTTTTGCAATTTCATCTGAAGTTACAGAAGCTCTGGGTATTTCTATCATGGTACCAATTAAGTAAGGAATTTCTTTTTTACTTGATTTCTTTTTCTTAAATACATCATCAATAACTTCTAAAATCTGTTTCTTTACAATGGTTAATTCATTCACATGACCAATTAAAGGAACCATGATTTCAGGTTGTACTTTCATTTTATTTTTTCGTTTTACATTAATAGCAGCTTCAATAATTGCCTGAACCTGCATTTGAGTGATTTCCACATAAGTTAGACCCAGCCTGCATCCTCTATGACCAAGCATAGGATTAAATTCATGTAAAGATTCTACAGTTCTTTTAATTTCATTTACACTTAAATTCATAATTTTTGACATTTCAGTCTGACCTTTTATGTCATGAGGTAGGAATTCATGAAGAGGAGGATCGAGCAATCGTATAGTACAGGGTTTGCCTTTTAAAGCTTTAAAAATTCCTTCAAAATCCTTACGCTGTAAAGGTAATAATTTATCAAGAGCATCTTTATACTGTTTTAATGGAGTTTTTAATTGTTTTTCAAGTTCCTGCATTTCTTTTTGCTCATTAGCCTCTGTGGCACTGGCAAGGTTTTCCCGTAAAGTTTTAACCTTTTCTGCTACCATAATGAGCTGTCTGAATGGTTTAATCCTTGTACCTGATTTCTCGCCTGGATGATCAAAAAACATATGTTCTGTTCTGCATAAGCCAATACCTTCAGCACCAAAATCAACAGCAACTTTAGTATCACCTGGTGTATCAGCATTAGTTCTTACACCAAGTTTTCTAGTCTGGTCAGCCCATTTCATCAATTGTCCAAAAGTGCCTGTTAATTCTGCTTTCATTGTATCTAATTTACCAATATAAACATTACCTAAGGAACCATCTAATGATATCCAATCACCTTGTTTTATAGTTTTACCTTTGACTGTCATGGATTTTGTTTTATAATTTATATGTAAATCTCCGCATCCAGCAACACAACATTTACCCATACCCCTGGCAACCACGGCTGCATGAGAAGTCATTCCTCCTCGTGCTGTTAAAATACCTTTTGCTACATTCATTCCGCCGATATCTTCAGGAGATGTTTCTATTCTTACAAGAATAATATTGTTAATTTTTTTACTTTCATACAATTTTTCAGATTCATCAGCTGAAAACACTACCTGACCAACAGCAGCACCAGGTGATGCCGGTAATCCGCTGGCAATTGGTTTATTTTTAGAAAGAGCTTTTGAATCAAAAGTTGGATGGAGTAGTTGATCCAGCATTAGAGGGTCAACTCTCATAATAGCTGTTTCCTGATTGATTAATTTTTCTTTAACCATATCCACAGCCATTTTCACAGCAGCAGCAGCAGTTCTCTTACCAGTTCTTGTCTGAAGCATAAACAGTTTGCCTTTTTCAATGGTAAATTCTATATCCTGCATATCTTTATAATGTTTTTCCAGTTTACTTCGTATGGCAACTAATTTATCATAAGCTTTTTTATCTGCTTTTGCAAGATGACTGATGGGTTCAGGTGTCCTAATACCAGCTACAACATCTTCTCCCTGGGCATTCATTAAATATTCACCATAAAATTTATTTTCACCGGTAGATGGATTTCTGGTAAAACATACACCAGTTCCAGAATCATCGCCCATATTTCCATAAACCATGGCTTGAACATTAACTGCTGTTCCCAATAATCCCTTAATATTGTGTATATCCCTGTATTTAATAGCCCGTGGATTATTCCATGAACCAAAAACAGCATCAATTGATTTCTTTAATTGTGTTTTAGGATTAGAAGGGAAGTCTTCTTTTGTGAATTTTTTATATATTTTTTTATATTCTTCAACAACTTCTTTTAACTGTTTTGCATTTAAATCAGTATCATTTTTTGCTTTATATTTAGTTTTAACTTTTTGGAGTGCATGCTCAAATTCTCCATGCGGGACATTCATAACAACATCACCAAACATATTAATAAACCGTCTGTAAGCATCCCATGCAAAACGCTCATTGCCAGTCTGCTTAATAATCCCCTGCAAGGTTTTTTCATTTAATCCTAAATTAAGAACAGTATCCATCATCCCAGGCATAGAAACTGCGGATCCACTTCGGACAGATACAAGTAATGGATTATCTTTATCTCCCAGTTTTTTATTCATTGCTTTTTCAAGTTTAGATAAATTGGTATTGATTTGTTCATCCATACCTTTAGGATATTTGCGTTTATTTTTATAATATAAATCACAAACTTCTGTTGAAATAGTAAATCCTGGTGGTACTGGCAGTTTTAGATTGGTCATCTCAGCAAGATTAGCACCTTTTCCACCTAAAAGTTCTTTCAATCCAGCTTTTCCTTCTGCATTTCCATTACCGAAAAAGTAAACAAATTTTTTCGCCATTTTTTTATTCCTCCTAAAAATGTTCTATTTTTTTAATATAAATATACTTTATATTTTTTCTTTCAACTTTTTTTTAAAAGTTTAGTAAAGAATCAATTATTATCTTTAATTACCTTGATAGAGATTGTCTAAAAAGCCACAGAGTCACAGAGACACTGAGTAAATTAAAAAAATATCATAAAAAACTTCATTAAATTTAATAATAATTAATTATTTTTAAGTTAAAATTAATAATATTTTCTCTGTGCCTTTGTGTCTCTGTGGCATTATTTTTATAATTTATGATTTCTCAGAAAAACATGAAAAGTCCAGTAACTGTCTGAAATGTTCAACCATCGTGTTTAACAATGCTAATCGATTGTTTTTTAAATCTGTATTTTTATCCATAACCAGAACTTCATCAAAAAATCTATCTACAGGTTCTTTATAACCTGATAATAATTTAAAAGCATCCTGATACTTTTTCTCTTTTATATAATTATTGAAAGGTGATATATTTTGCCGGAATATGTTATATAATTCTTTTTCCTCTTTTTCTTTTAAAAGGGACTCTTTAAAGTGAACTTTTAAAGGGATACCTTTAATAATATTTGCCATTCTTTTCAAAGCAATCAATAAATCCTTAAATTTTTTATTTTTTCTAAAATATTTAAGTTCTTTTACTCTTAGACTTAAATCAAATATATTATTATCATTATTATTTAAATTTAAAATACTGTCTATTTCATCATAAATATATTCATTTTCTAATAAAATTGTTTTATATCTATTTTTAATATATAATATAATCTGCTTAATAATTTCTATGTCTTCTTTATTTTTTATTAACTTTTGCTCATAATAAGTTTTATAAGAATACTCAAATAAACTTTTAATATCAATTTGGAATTTATTATTTAAAATTAAATTTATTATTGCCAAAGAAAAACGTCGAATTTGATAAGGGTCCTCTGAACCAGTTGGAATAAAGCCTTTAATAAAGCAGCCGGTTATATGGTCAATTTTATCAGCAAGCCCTACAATAATTCCTGTTAATTGTTCAGGATATTTATCACCGGCATTTCTTGGCATATAATGCTGATTGATACCTTTTACAACTTCAATACTTTCTCCATCTTGTTTGGCATAAATCATACCGGCAATTCCCTGCAATTCCGGAAATTCATATACAATGGATGTTGCTAAATCAGATTTTGACAATTTAGCAGTTTGTAATATGCTGGCTTTAAGTGAAGAGTCTAATTTTAGAAGTGCCGACATATAATCTGATAATTCAATCATCCTGCTGACTTTATCATATAAAGTCCCTAAATCCTTTAGAAAAAGCATATTTTTTAATTTTTCATTCTGGGTTTCAAGTTTTCCTTCTTTCCTGTCTTCATTTACAAAAAATTCAGCATCATTAAGTCTTGCTTTTAAAACACGTTCGTTTCCCTGCTTAGTATTAAGATTTGGCTTGTTATTTAATATTACAAAAAATTTGTTGGTTATTTTATTCTTAAAATAAACAGGGAAAGCCCGCTGATGATGAATAATTGCTGTTGAAATAAATTCGGATGGTATATTTAAAAATTTAGAGTCAAATTCACATAATTGAATAAATGGAAATTCCACCAAATTACTTACTTCATCTAATAATTCATTATTTTGTAAACAAGTATAACCGGACTGTAATAGTTTTTTTATGTTATTTTTTATATGTATTTTTCTTTTTTCAGAATCAAACATTATAAAGTGCTCATAAAGTGTTTTTTTAGCTTGCTCTATATTTTCTAATTTTATTTTTTTATTACTAGATAAAAATCTATGGCCAAAGGAAGTACTTCCGGAAGTAATATTGCCAATTTTAATATTAATTTGTTTCCCCTGAAAAACTGCAGCTATCCATCTTATTGGACGGATAAACTCCAATTGTGAAGAATCCCACTTCATAGACTTGCTAAGATGAATCTTTTTAAAAAGCAAATCAATGATTTCCTGTAAAATGTCAATTGTGAGTTTACCTTTTGTTTTTATAGAAGTATAAATATATTTTCCTTTTTTTGTTTCTTTTATAGAAATATCTTTTTCAGTTAAGTGCTGTGATTTAAGAAATTTCTTTCCTGTTTCTGTTAATTGATTATCATGATAAAATATTTTATAAGGAGGCCCTTGTTTCTCAATAACTATATCCGGCTGTTTTACTGATAAATCATGGACAAAAACCAAAAGACGCCTTGGAGTAGAGTAGGTCTCTATTAATTTATATGAAAGCCGATGTTCTTTTAGACTTTCTTCAATTAGTTTAGAATAATTCTGGTTAATATAATTTAAGAAAGAATTAGGAAGCTCTTCTGTGCCAATCTCAAATATCAAATCATTATTCATGGTTTCACAATCTAATGACTATGAAAAAAATGTCAATAAAATCATTCAGGCTGTTGAGTTATTATTTTAAATGTAGTGTTATCTTTTCTTTATATTTAAATATTTCTATGGTGCTTAAAAAATTTAATAATGTTTTTTCCGGCATTAGATTCTTGCTGAATTTTACACTAATATTTTTACCATCATTTTTTATCTTTAACATAAAAATGCTCCTTATGACTATAATTAAATATATTGTTTTAATTAATGTTTTCAATTAAAATTAATATTTTTTAAGTTATTGACTTTCAGGTATCCTTTTATATTATTTTATTAAGAGGTGATAGTATCCTCTCAAAATTTCATGGTAAAAAATAAAAAATCAGTCAATACTATTTAATCAAAGTCAACCTGGTGCATAATTTATTTTTCTATTTGCAACACTTCTTGTAATATTTTAGATTTTCTAAAATTGTAATTTAGGAGTTAAGACTTTAGTCTT
>CBDVEP010000161.1:0-5893 GCA_965373035.1 uncultured bacterium | reverse complement strand
ATGCATTTCATCATATAATGAATCGAGGAATTAATGGTGAAAATATATTTCAAAAAGATGATGATAAATTAAAAAAAAGCAGGATTGACATATTCTCAAATTAATGAACATCCATTATTTCAAGGTTTAAAATATAGTTCATTAAGGGAAATATATAGACGTGCACATAAAAAAATAATGTTACAAAGTGACGCACCGTCCACAGCTTTTTTCCTTTTTTTATACTGCTTTTTTTATCTCAGTATCTTCCTCTTTTTCCATCCAATCTGGTAATGGCTCTCCTGTAGCTTCACTATAAATTGTTTCTGGTGCTATATCTAAACCATTTGGCCAACTTAATACTCCTAATTCTTTGTCAATATAAAGCTTTCTAAAAAAATTTATATTTGCAAGTTTTCTAAATAGCCCTTTCTTTTTAGTATAATGTTTTAAATCTACTGTACCTGTTTTCCCATTATCAAATGTAAGTTCTAATTTATATCCACCTAAATATTTAATTTTTATTATTTTATGATACATATATTATCCTCCTCTTTTAAGTGGCATAATTGGAGATAATTTTTTTTCTTCTCTTGCTAAATTCCAATTTTTTAATAATTCTCTTTTATGTTTTGAAGCCCATTCCATTATTAATCCCATTGCTCGTGGCGGTAAATAACCTGACAAAACAGTCAAGTTGTTTATATTTATAGAGACTATATATTCTCCATATTCTGCATGAAAGTGTGGTGGATTGTGGTCGTTATGAAACATAGATATAACAATTCCAAAAAATCTACTAATTGCAGGCATTTTATCTTATTCCTTTTTAGTATATTCTCTTATAATTTTTTTTCCAGTTTTTTTAAAACTTTTTATTAATATTATACAAATTTTTTTAATTAAAATTTGAAAAAATAAAAATAATTTTACAATGAATATGAAAAGATAGTGACTGTGCAAGACAATATGACAAAAAAATATTAAAAAGATTGTTTTATTTTTGTAGCATATTATATTAAAAATATTTTGAAGAACATTTTCAGGAGTATTATTATGGATAAACTTTTTAATTTTTTTATTCAGCGAAAACTTTTTGTTAATATAATTGTTGTTGTTTTTATATTTCTTGGTGTATTAGCTCTCAAGAGAACCCCGCGTGAAGGCATGCCTTCTATTGATTCAAATCAGCTTTCAATAGTTACCCGCTATCCAGGAGCCTCACCCGAAGATGTGGAATTAAATGTAACCTGTAAAATAGAAGAAGAACTTAAAGAAGTAGATGGTCTGACAGAAATAACATCTGTTTCTATTGAAAACAGCTCTTCTATTTTGGTTCAGGTAGATGAATCAATGGGAAGAAACAAAGTCCGGGAAATTAAAGAAGACGTACAGAAAGCACTGGACAGGATTAGTGATTTGCCTGAAGAGGTCGAGGATATACTTTTAACAGAAATAAAAACAAGTGATGTTCCTGTTATTGAAATAGCAATTTCACATAAAAACAGGGAATTTCTTCGCCAGTGGGCAAAAAAGCTGGAACGCAAAATTGAGAAATTAGATGGCGTGGCAGGAGTGAATAAAATTGGTTATTATGATAAAGAAATACATATAGAGGTTGATCCTTTGAAAATGAAACAAGCGTATGTTTCATTACCTGAGATTGTCATGTCCATCCAGAAGAGAAATCTTCGCTCCACATCAGGAACACTTGAATCCTATAAAGGTTTTAAAAATATTGTTATATTAAATAAGTTTACAGATCCTATGGATGTAAAAGATGTTATATTAAGGAGTAATTTTGATTTTAAAAATATAGTGCTAAAACAAATCGCTGAAGTTAAAATTGCTGAAAAAGATAATCATTTAATTGTTCGGAATAATGGAGAAAATGGCATTTCTTTAGTTGTAAAGAAAAAAGAAAACAGTGATATAATAAGAGTAATTAATAGAATTAAAAAATCATTAAAGAAAGAAGCCCCAGGCAAATTAAAATATTCTTTTGTAAATGACCAATCCAGAACAACAAGAAACAGGCTTAACATTTTATTTTCCAATGGCTTGATTGGACTTATTCTTGTAATTGCACTGCTTTTAATCTTTCTTAACAGGCAGGCAGCACTATGGACAGCTTTTGGTATTCCTTTTTGTTTTATTGCAGTTTTTATATTTTTTGCTATTTTCAATATAACAATAAATGCCGTATCATTAGCAGGGTTTATTGTTGTGCTTGGAATGCTTGTAGATGATGCTATTGTGGTTGCAGAAAAAACAGCTTATTACAGGGAGCTGGGTATAAACCCTGCAAAAGCTTCCCTGAAGGCTGTACGGGAAATGGCAGGGCCTGTCTTTGCTGCTGCTCTTACTTCGATTTGTGCTTATTTCCCCATGTTTTTTCTTGGCGGCAGGGCGGGTAAATTTATATGGAATATTCCGATAGTTGTGATTATTGCTCTTGCTATATCTCTCCTTGAATGTTTTTTTATCCTGCCTAATCATCTTTCTCATGGAAGTATTAAGATTAAGCCTAAGGCAGCGTGGATAAAAAATATAGAAAATATTTATAAAAAATTACTTGTAAAGGTTTTAAAAGTAAGGTATGTTCTTATATCTGTTTTTGTGATTACTTTAATAGGTATTATATTAATTGCTAAATTTAATTTAAAATTCCAAATGTTTCCACAGTCAGGTATTGATACATTTTATATTAATATTGAAGGGCCAAAAGACCAATCCATTGAAGATACTGAAAAAACAGTTATTGAAATTGAGAAAATTGTTGCAACTCTTCCTGAAAAAGAGCTTTTATCCTATACTTCAAGGGTTGGGCATCATTCTATTTCCAAGACAAAAGATTTTGGTGACCATGAGAACTGGGCTATTATTTCAGTTTTTCTTACTCCTGATAATAAAAGAAAGAGAATGGCAGGGATGATTATAAAAGAATTAAGAAAAAAAATAAAAAGCCCTGAAGGGACAAAGGTCTTTATTGCAAAGAGAAAAATGGGACCCATACAGGATAAACCTATTACACTACATATTATTTCCAATGACATGGAAGCAAATATAAAAGCAGAACGGAAAATTCTTAACTTTTTAAAAACAATGAAAAAAATGGGTGTATCAGATATTGACAGTGACAGGAAAGAGGGCAGGGATGAACTTGTTGTTAACCTGAATCACAGGAAAATGGCAGCAATGGGGCTTTCCACTTATGATGTTGCTCAGTCTTTAAGAACAGGTTTTGATGGAAGTATTGTTACATCCATTCAAACAGTAGATGAAGAGATCCAATACCGTCTGATACTTAATAAAGAGAGCAGAAGAAAAGAGTCTGTTATTAACCGGCTCAGCATAAAAAATAACCAGGGGTCACTTATCCCTTTAAAATCATTTGTTAATTTTACTACCCGTTCAGCTGATTTAGCTATTTATCACAGGGATGCTGAAAGGTGTATAACTATTTCAGCTGAAGTTAATCCAAAAAAAATTACAGCTACAGAAGCTGCCGGATATATAAAGAAAAATTTATTAAACAAATGGGATGTACATGATATGGAAATACTGATAGGCGGAGAAGCACAGCAGGCAAAACTTATACTGGGTGATATTAGATTTGCTGTTATTCTTGCTTTGTTTTTAATATTTTCTATTATGGCTGTTGTGCTGGATTCTTTAACACAACCCTTGATTATCATGTCTGTTATTCCATTTGGCTTAATCGGTGTGCTTTTTGCTTTACTTCTTCATGGACAGAATATGTCCATGTTTGTTCTTCTGGCTCTTGTAAGTCTTACCGGGATTGTTGTTAATGACTCTATTGTTATGGTCAATACATTAAATAAGCAAATAAAATCTATGGCAAAAAAAGTCTGGAAAAATAATGGGTTTTATGAGGTCATTGCTGATTCTGCTAAAACAAGACTTCGGCCTATTTTATTGACAACATTTACTACTCTTGGCGGATTATTCCCAATGGCTTATGGATTGGGCGGGTATGAAAAAATGTTATCCCCAATGGCTTTAGCTCTAAGCTGGGGACTTTTATTTGCAACTATAATTACACTTTTTCTTATCCCATCATTGTATGTTATGATATTTAAATCACAATTTAAAGGTACAGTCAGGTGATAAAGGGGGTAAAGAGTAAATGTCCCTGGTCTTTACTTTTTACTTTTATTTAAAATGAAGGGATGTTTTTTTTGTATTAAAATAAGCTTTTTGTAATTTAGAAATAAATTTTTTAACATCATTACATTTACGCATTTTAACAGATTTTGCAGTTAATTGTTTGCCAAATGCTTTTTCAATATCCTTTTTAGTTGGATGTTTACCCCCTGTGTTAGGGTAGTTGTCGCTGAAGAAATTTTTAGTTGTCGTTAATCAAAATACCATGTACTTTTTTTTTCATACCAGCCCACCTGTTTCTTTTAACATCTCTATAGCTGATATATCCATCTTGCTAAAAGCAAACCATTTTTTACCCAGGTCTTTTAAGGATGCGCCAAAATAATAAACTATTTTTTCATCTATAATCAGAAACCGATCATGGGCTTTATCAAACTCTTTTAATTCCATAGGCTGATATTGTTCATTGAACTTTTTTACATCCAATTTTAATTTTTCTGATATATTTTTCGTTAGTATAGCAAGTTTTACATTCTTTCTTCTTTTAGTAAAATGAGTCAAAACAGTTTCATCTATGTAATTATCTATCAGAACAATAGATTTTTTAGCTGCTTTTATTAAACCCGAAATAAATACATAAGCATCAAAAATTTGTCCATCATAAAAAATACCCTGTTTTGGCTGGATTCCCCTGCTTTCTATCGCATCAAAAAGACAGTCAATCTTTTTATCTGTTTCAATCTGTTTTACTTCTAAGTTATCAAGTCTCTTAAAAACTTGAGCATTGGTAAATATAAACCTACGCATTGCAACAAAAGCATCTATGATTTTAATACTTATTTTTACTGCAGTCTCACTTCTCAGTATGGCCGAAAGCATTGCCACACCTTGTTCAGTGAATGCATAGGGATTTACCGAAGAGTATTTGAAGGATTCTAACCGGTCGCAATTTGCGACCAGTTCTTTTTTTTCAGCATCATTTAACTGAAAACAAAACTTTTCAGGAAATCGTTTATTATTTCTCTTAACTTGTTCATTTAATCTTTTTACAGGAACCTGATATAATTCAGATAGATCACGGTCTATCATAACCTGAACATTGCGAAAGGTAAAAATACGATTTTGAATATTTGATACTTTTATAAGTTCATTATTTTTCATGTCAGCTCTTTCCCCCTTTTTTAAAATTTTAGTACTTTTATGTGATAGGTCAATCCTGCTCGTCTTATATATCTTATATACAAAAAATTATCAGGTTTATTTTAATATTTTTGTTGAAGTTTTATAAAAGTTTTCCTAATGTCACCCTTGAAATTTTTAAAGAAATCTCAATGGCTAAAATTCGGGAATTTCTCGATAGAGACCCTTAAAAATTGTCTTGCAGACAATTTCAGGGATAAAAGTCATGGAAATGCGAAGCATTTCTCAGGGAATTCCTCGGGGCAATGTCACGCACCGTCCTCATTCTTCAGGAAGTGATAATGTTAAGACCTGGCACCATTACATTAAAGATTAAAATTAATACTTTAGACATTAATACCTTATATGGAAAACAAATAAGAACATTACTTTTGGTTGAATTAAAAGAAAAAGCAGGATTGACATATTCTCAAATTAATGAATATCCATTATTTCAAGGTTTAAAATATAGTTCATTAAGGGAAATATATAGACGCGCACATAAAAAAATAATGTTACAAAGTGACGCATCGTCCCTCAATTTTTTTTTTATTTCATTTTTCTAAAAAAGGTATTTATTATTAGAAGTATAAAATTAAATATCGCA
>CBDVEP010000160.1:0-6095 GCA_965373035.1 uncultured bacterium | reverse complement strand
TTTATTTTTTTTGCATATAATAATTTATCTATTTTGTTTTCATAATGAAGCCATTGATTATCAATAATAAATATTAATTTTTTTTTAGTATTGATTATCTGGTTTTTTATGAATCTTTCCATGGCTTTTAAAGGAGCTTTTTTGTTTTCTGGAGATATAGGTATATTTAAAAATTCAAAAGTACCTTTTTTTTGAAGTGCAGCAGGATTTATTTTGTTTTTTTTTAAAAGATTAATGATTTCATTTTTATTTAATTTTGATTGAATAAATACAATTTTAAAATGATTAATATTAATTTTTTTTAAAAATTTAAAAATATTGTTATAAATCTCATTTTTTTTATAGAAGAGACATCCAATATGAAGATTAAGGAAATTATTGTTTTGATTTTCATCCTGCATATCATTTAGAATAATAAATTTAAATAATAAAAAGTCAATAAAATTTTGGTTTAGCACCCAGTAGGGAAAAGGCATGCCTTGTCCCTACTGGGTTTTTTCTTGAAATTATAAATACTATTATTATATTATAATTTATGCATTTGTCATTACCCTTATATAGCTTATTGCCCATTACATTTAGCTTTATTAACTTTATTATTGGCTTGATTTTTGTTTACTTATATTTTATTAAAACACATAGAAAATTAGTGTTTTTAGGATTATGGATAATTTCTCTTTCAATATTTAGTTTGTTAGTAGGATTTTCTCATATTATCAATGATTATCTCTTTGCTATATGGTGGGCAAAAATTTACTATATTTTTTTAAATTCATCAGTAATTTTTTATATGTTATTTATTCGGGCAAATGTTCAATGGAAACCAAAATTATTATTTTATATTATTATTGGCATACTTTTATCATATTTTGTTTTGATTTTTACCAAACATTTTATTCCTTTTATGCCCTGTATAAAAGATTTTACAGGTCGTTTTATATTTAAAAAAGGTATTTTATATCCGATATTTATGTTTCTTTTTTATACTGCTTATATGATTTCTGGTTTTAATTTATTCAAAATGAGAAAAAAAATAACAGATATTGAATCTATTCCCTTTAATAGATTTTGGATAGGAGTTTTGGTTTTATTAATTATTGGTGTAAATGATTTTGCAGGGATTTTAGGATGGTATAAAACAGTTCCATTGATATCTTATGGATATATAATATTTAACATTTTATTAATTGAGCCTTTTTTTAAGAGGTATATTATATTATTTCAGGATTTAAATAAGAATTATAAAGACACTATCAGAGTTTTTGGAAAAATGCTGGAAATTAAAGACCCTTTAAGTTATGGTAATGCAAGGCGTGTGGGGTTATATGCAAAGTATCTTGGTGAGAATATGAAGCTAAGCAAAGATAAACTTGAAAAATTAGAGCTGGCTGCTTTATTATACAATATTGGTGAAATCGGTGTTCCAGATGAATTATTACGAAGTAATAAAATGTCCTGCATTGAATTAGATATATTGCATAAGAAAATAGAAGAAGGAAAAAAGATTATATCCAGAATGGTTTTATTATATAATTTAAAGGAGCTTATTAACTTTCCGGACTTTAATAAACTTGACAGAAGATATATACTTTTAACACAAATTTTATCTGTTGCTGATTACATCAATAAGAGTATATTATCTTCATATCTGGAAAATAAATTTAATTTTGAGCAGATCCTGATAGATATTAAAAGTAATGATTATTTAAATAAAAATCTTGTTAACACGATTTTATCTAATAGTAACAAAATTGAAAATTTAATATTAGAAAATTTATTATTATTAAAAGAAACATGATTGATTTTTTAACACATAAAATAACCTTTCATCTATATTCTGTTTTACCTTATTTAAGTTTTTTAATTGGGCTTATTGTATCTCTTATATTTTTTTATTTTTATTTTTTCAGTAAGAACAAGGTATTTCTATATTTTTTTTATTTAGCATTATTTGCATCATTTTATAATATTTGTATGGGGAAAATTTTTTATATTCAGGATAAACTCCATGCCGTATTTTATTTAAAGCTGTGTTTTTTAGCATCTCTTTTAACCATGGTAATGTTTATTATTACTATTTATAAAATATTAGAAAAAGATTATGATAAATATATAATTTTAATCAGTGCTGTTTCGTTTATACTTATTATATTAAATTTTCAGACATTGTTTATAGACTCAATATTTCAAGTTAAGGGACAGTATAGGGTTAAACCCACTTATTATTATTTTTTTTATTATGCAACTATTTACCTGGTATTTATTTATGGAATAAGCCTTTTGATTAAAAATATAAAAAGTATGCATAATAATATTAATATTCCTTTATTTGTTGAATCCTTTTTTAAAGTAATAATTTTACTTATGTTTTTATCTGTTACAGATGCTTTAAATATAATAGGTTTTGTAAAAGTTCCTCCTCTTTTTTCTGCAGGGTCAATTATATATTTATTAGCCATGCTTTTTGAGGTAGCAAAGAGTAATGTTATTTATTATGAAATATTAAAAAAGAGTTATTTGCAAACAATTGTTGGGTTAGCTGATTTAATTGATTCAAGGGATAAATATACATTTAGACATTCCTATCGTGTCAGTCGTTATGCTGTTTTTCTGGCGGAAAAGTTGAAGTTAAATGAAAACCAGTGTCATAAGTTAAAAACAGTTTCTCTCTTGCATGATATTGGTAAAATCGGAGTGCCGGATAAAATATTGCTAAAAGAAGGCAAACTTAATTCCAGTGAATGGGAACAAATGAAAAAACATCCGGAAAAAGGAGAATCAATTTTACAACTGGTTTCGTTTTTAAGAGAAGAAGCAAAATTAGTGCGATATCATCATGAAAGATATGATGGCAAAGGGTATCCGGATGGTCTTGAAGATAAGGAAATACCATTGATAGTATCTCTTTTATCAGTAGCAGATTGTTTTGATGCTATGACTTCCGACAGACCATATAGAAATAAGTTGTCATTAAAAGAAGTTTATGAGGAATTAAAAAAAAATAGAGGCAGGCAGTTTTCAAAAGAGATTGTTGATTTAATAATTAAACACTGGGATAAAATAGTAAAGCTTTATAAAGAGTTTGAAAATGCAGACAGACTAATGAAAAAGGGCTTACAAAAAACATAGTTAAATATTCAGACATCAAGTAAAATTTATTTCTAATCACATTTTCTACATGACTTTCCAGCTATAATTACACGTTTTTAACACCACAATGAGCAACTGGTATAGGTTCTATTCTTTCAGGAATTTGTTTGCCATCAGCGATTTCTTCAACTCTTTTTAATATTGTTGAATGATAATAACGATAACCACACTTATTACATATGCCTATTGGCACATTTTCAAGCATAACAAATCCAGTCTTATGCTTGAAAATTTCCTTTTTTATTAATCGTTTTTTAACAGTCCCTTTACAATATTCACATTTATAACCATACATTTCTCTCACCTCTAATTAAATAATTTTATAAACTGTTATAATTAGAAAAATTCCTGTTTCTTTAAATCTACCCACTATTTCTATCAGTTTGGATTGATTAGTGCTTACTCCTTTTATTATGTATTTGATACCACGTGGATCATCTTTTACTTTTTTTATAATATTACCACTTAAAATAGCATTTTCAACATCAAGAATACCAAATTCATCCTCTGCCATTTCTTCAACAGCATGATATGTCATGTCATAATTTCCAGTTCTAATTGCATTTCGTATCTTCTCAATTATTCGACGGGGCATAAATATTTTTCTATTATATTCTCCAACAAATTATAATCTACTATTATATAATTAACATATATGAAACTTACTGTATCTTAGTATAATATAGTAAATGAAAAATAAAAAACAAGAAAAATATTGTAAGTTAAAAATAACTATCGATTATTTATTGTTAATATTCCCAGTAATACTATATAGGGTGCTGAAAGAATTTGTGGTGATTAGAATTTATAAGTAGCTGATATTTTATATTCATATATTTGAATATAATCACCAGATGTACTGCCAAATAAATCAAGAGTTAAGTTTTCTATAACTTCATACCCAATACCATAAGTTAAAGATGTTGAAAAAGTTTTAGTTAAAGTATTATCAGTATTCACATCAATTCGATTAGCGTATTTAGTTGTAGAAGTTGCAGAACCAGTAGTCGTTGTAGCAGAGTGGGTATAATTTTGTGTTTCTGTTTCTTGTTTTGACTGGCTGTTTATAGAATATTTCAGCATGGTTCCAAAACGTAATGTGAATGCTTTTGTAGCTTGTATCTCCATTCCTATAGGTAATTTAATCTCATGGTTTATTTCTTCTATTTGTATGTTATCAATATCACCACTTAACACAGTGGTTGTTATTTCTCCAGGATCATTGAAAGTTCCATTAGAATTATTATCATTCTTAACAATTTGTGTTTTTGATTGTTCAATATCATAATCAAGCTTTTTAATAGTGATTCCATATCTGGGATAAATACCTAATTTAACTTTATCAAATATTTTATACTGTTGCTTAAATTTAAGGATTATGCCCATTGCTGTATCATTATTTTTTGAATATTTTACAGTAGTTAAAGCAGAAGAATAAGCACTGGCATTTTCAGTATTAGTATTATAAGTAGTGTTTATTTCTTCTGTAATATATTTATCATTATCATCACCAATACTGCGTGTAGCATAAATTAGTTCAAGAACTAACTGGGCATCTATTGGTGGTAAGGCATATTTTATTTCTGCATCAGCCTGAAAAAAAGTATATGAAAGGTCATCAGCATTAAATCCAGCAGCACTATTGCCTGCATTTCTCCCGGTTGAAATATTGTTAGTAGAATTTATTGTTTTTCCACTGTAAGTAATATCCTTTATTATATTTTCAAACTTATTATTTTCTTCATTACCATTAACAGAAGCTATTTGCAACTGTAAAATCGTCTTAAGGTTTCCTAATTTAAGACTGCCTTCTAATGTATGTATGAATGTACTGCTATTTGTTAATAAAGAAACATCTTCAGTTCTTGTTATCCATGAAAGGGAATTACTTCTATCTGAAGTTGTAGTAGTATATTTATCCTCTGTTTTATTTTCAAGTAATTCAAGAATATAATTAACACCTACCATTTCCATAAATCCCATACCTATTCCTGCTTTAATCAATCTATTAACATTTAAATCAGTATCTGTCTTTATTTCAGTAACTGAATTTTCAGAACTATTGATAATATGAACATCATCATCATTATCACCATCTGTAGATTCATCAGTATATTGGAGTAGTAATATCCCAACTCCAAATGGTAATGATTTGCTAAATCCAAAAGTAGGAGTATCAAAAGATGACCACCACATAGTAGGAGCAGTACCATATTTGAAATATATTGTGTTTATGTCATAAAGTTTATTATAATCTTCTGTTCTCTGCATTTCATCAAGAGCACCTGTCCATAAGTTTTGATTAGCCTGATAATTAAAAGATTTTCCAAATCGATAAGTATCATTTATAGAAAGAGTACTTGTAGCCCCATAAATATATGAAGTTGTCAATAATGCAATTAATAAGAATAAAATAAATTTTTTCATAGGTTTTTCTCCTTGTTTTTTAATTTATTACCATGATAATGTTACAGTGCTTGGTATTATGCAAGATGCATTAGTTCGAGGTCCCCATAACCATAAATAAGCAGTAACTTCATCACCAAATTTATAATTATCTCCTTTAAATGTATATGACCCACTGGAACCACTTGTATTATCATATGTTCCTACTTGAATATAATCAATAGTGTTATTACCTTTTTTTACTTGAATATCTATACTTTCTCCATCATATTCTGCACCTTTGTTTGTTGCAATGGACCAATTGGCTTTTAATCCAACAACTACACCGCCTGATGCATTTGTTGTGACTGTAACAGTATTTTTAATTGAATCTGGTAATGTAGGCGAATTATAATTAGCACAGTTATTTAGAATCAATAGACTAAAAGAAATAAATAACATTAGAAAAAATGTTTTTTTCATAATATAAACCTCCTCTTGTATAGTAATAATTCAGATTTTCTAAAAAAGAATAATATAATATAAATTATGGTGCAATT
>CBDVEP010000159.1:0-6101 GCA_965373035.1 uncultured bacterium | reverse complement strand
TATCCAGAAGAAAGAGGCCCTGTAATTTTAGCACGTAAAATGATAACTCAAATTTCTGTTTTAATTTATTAAATTGCTATATAAACAATCATGAAAAAAATTATTTATTTTGTTGTTTTTTTATTTATATCAGACCTTATTTATGCTGATAGTTTTTCTACAATAATAGACCTGATAAAAGATAAACAATATTCTGAAGCTTCAGATGAGTTATCAAAAATAAGATCAAATTTAAATAAAGATGAAATTTATTTATATTATTATTATAAAGGTAAAATATATTTTCAATTAAAAGATTTTAAATCTGCTGCAGAAAATTTTCATCATGGGATTAAACTAAAACCGAACAGGGCATTTCCTTATAATGACCTTGGACTGGCTTATTTACATTTAAAAAAAAATAAAAAAGCTATTACTTATTTATTAAAAGCAATTAAGATTGATAAATCATTTGCTATTGCTTATTATCATCTTGGCAATGTTTATCTTAAATTAAAACAGAATAAAAAAGCTATAAAAAGTTATAAATCTGCTATACAGCTTGAAAAAGATAAATTAATATTATCCAGTATTTATTTAGGATTAGGTAATGCTTATCAGGGGAAAAATTTTATTTCTAATTCAATCGAGTCATTTACAATTTCTATTAAAAATAATAAAAATAACTGGAAAGCTTATATGAATTTAGGACTGGTTTATTTTAATCAGGATTTATTTAATGAAGCAATTGAATCTTTTAAAGAAGTTATTAAAATTAATGAAAATTTTTATAATGCTTATTTTTATTTGGGAAATTGTTATAGAGGTATCAAGGAATATCCTGAAATGGAGGCGAATTATATGTTATGTTTAAAACATAAACCAGATTTTACTGATGCCTTATATAGTCTTGCAAGTTATTATGCTTTAAAAAACAAGAAAGATTTTATGTTGAAATATCTAAAAAATCTTTTTTCAGTTGACGAACAATATAAAAGTATTATAATAAATGATAAGTTATTTAAGAAATATAATGAAGATAGAGACTTTATAAAGTTAATTAAAGGAGGAAAAAGTGGCTGTAAATAATCTCAGTGCATTAAAAAGAACAAGGCAAAATTTAAAAAGAAGAGCTATAAATAAATCATTAAAAAGTTCTCTTAAAACTCAATATAAACTTTTAACAGAAGCAGTTAAAGGTAATAAAAAAAATGAGACCTT
Organism: uncultured bacterium; assembly: GCA_965373035.1. Taxonomy (GTDB): domain Bacteria; phylum Spirochaetota; class JAHITG01; order JAHITG01; family JAHITG01; genus CBDVEP01. The sequence goes on along the minus strand of CBDVEP010000159.1, from coordinate 4,901 downwards.
AGCATATGTTAAAATATATGTTTCTTTATTAGATAGAGCAGTTAAAAAAAATATTTTGCATAAAAATAATGTAAACAGGAAAAAATCAAGAGCTATGAAAATGATTAAAACAATTAAAAATGAGAAAAAGGAGAGTTAACAAGATTAATGCGCAGGGATGAATTAATTGAATTTGTTGCTGAAAACTTTTCAGATATACCCAAATTTGAAATCTCTTTAATAATTAATTCTTTTTTAGAAGCTATAAAAAAATCATTAATAAAAAAAGAAATTATTGAACTTAGAGGGTTTGGAACATTTTCTGTTAAATTAAGAAAAGCAAAAAAAGCAAGAAATCCTAAAACAGGTGATGCGGTTATGATACAGGAAAGATACAGTCCTCATTTTAAACCTGGTACAATATTAAAAAAAATGGTGAATGAAGGACAATATTTTAAAATAAGAAAAAACAAAAAAATAAAAAAATCTTTTAAAAAAAGTAAGGAATAAATTATGCCATTGTTTGTAATATTAATAATTGTTGCAATAATATTTTCACTTTACATAGCATTTGTATTTAAAAATTATATCTTCCCAAAAAAGCTTAATCAAATTGCAAAATGGTTAGAATCAGGTAATACGAGATCAGCCATTAAAGCGTTAAAATCATTTATAGCTAAAAATGAAAGAAATGTACTTGCTCATTGGTATCTAGGCGAGGCTTATTATAAAGAAAGTAAATATGAATTAGCTATTGTAGAATATAAATATGTGATTAAGCTTGGATTATTTACAAAAGAATTAACAGAAGGTAGGGTTAGAAAAAGATTAGCAGCTATATATAAAGAATTTAATCAGTTGGATGAAGCTCAAAAAGAGTATATTTTAATTTCCAATTTAGAACCTGATAATCATAGTGTTTTTTTTGAGATTGGAGAGCTATTCTATAAACGAAACATGATTGATAATTCAGTAGCGTATTTTCAAAAAGTTATACGTATCAGTCCCCAACATTCTGATAGTCATTATTATCTTGGTATTATTTATTTTAATGCTGGAAAATTTGATGAATCACAGGTAGAATTAAATACTGCATTACAATATAATCAAAAAAATTTTAAAGCTCATTTATATTTAGGATTAGTTTATAAAGCATTAGGTCAATTTGATTCTGCTGCAAGAGAATTTGAAACAGCTGAACGAGACTCTACTGTAAAATTTCGTGCCCTTTTAGAAAATGGTAAGACTTTTTATGAAAGGGGTAATATAGCTAAAGCAATTGTTGAATTAGAACGAGCATTAAAATCTTCAAATTCAGAAAATGATGTGACCATTGAAATTCGTTATTGGCTTGCTAACTGTTACGAAAAAAATAGAGATCTGGGAGCAGCTATTGAGCAGTGGGAAAATATATCACAGATAAGACCTTCATATAAAGATGTTCCTGAGAAATTAACTGTTTATTCTGATTTAAGAACAGATGATCGATTAAAGGATTTTTTAACTGCTTCAAGTGGAGCATTTCAAAATATATGTAAGAAATTGATTAATTCTATGGGCTATGATGTTATAGAATTATCACCTGTAACTGATGAAGGTGTTAATGCTGTTGTAACAGAAGCAGAGACAAAATGGAGAAATGTTAGACGGGTAAATGTAATTGTTAGAATAAGACGTGTTACTAAGCCTATAGGTGAATTACCTATAAGAGAACTTCATGAAGATATGAAAAAAAATTCTGCTAACAGAGGAATATTTATTACAACTTCTACTTTTGCACCAAGTGGTGCTCAATATGCTTCTACCAGACCTATTGATTTAATTGATAAAAAAAATCTTACTGAATTATTAAAAAAAGCAGAAAAAAAATAAATTTTATTTTTCAACACTTTCAATTTTTTCAATTTGCTGATAATGTATATAAAAATTAATTTGGGTATTCTTAAATCCCTTATTCATCCATAATTTTAAATTCTTTCCAGTATTAATATTGTCTAAATATTGAAAGTCAGAATAAAATGGATTGAATGGATTGAATGAATTGATAGAAGAATAATGCATTGTATTTAAAAGAGAAGGTGTTGCACCATATTCTATGCCTAATGTTAAATCAGATTTTGTTTTATAAATTAATGTTCCGCCGGTTAAATAATCTTTTTTTTCATCTAATTTAAGACTATCATCACTACTAAAATTAAATTTTTTTCCAAGATGAACATAAGCAGAAAGATTATTGTTAATATTATATTGTATTGTATTTAAATAGACTCCATAGGATTTTGAATAATGCTTACTACTTACGGAAAAGACAGAAAATTGATTAAACATATTAAATCTTTTATAATCAAGCAAACCACCGTAATTTTTTTTAAATGGATTATAAATAAAGTCATTATTACAAAATAACTGGCAGGGTATTAACAGGAAAATAAAAATAAATCTTTGTAATAATCTCATATATATAATATATTAAAGTTAATTTAAAACGTCAACAAATTTATTTTATGATTTTTCACTTGATTTAACATTTATTTTATATAAATTTAAATTATAGCATATTAAATACCGAGAAATATAAATAGAGAAAGATATTATAAAAATTGACCAATTACCAATAAACTAATATGCTATTATGGGAGTTTTTATGAAAATATTAGTAGTTAATGGACCAAATTTAAATATACTGGGTGTTCGGGAACCTGATAAATATGGTACTTTATCTTTGGAAGAAATTGAAAAACAAATGGAAAACTATATTAAGGGAAAGAATATTGAATTAATTTTTTTTCAATCCAATTCAGAAGGGGATATAATAAATTTTCTGCAGACAAATTATAAAAACATAGATTATTTAATTATAAATCCTGGAGCATTAACACATACCAGTATAGCATTAAGAGATACTATATTAGGATTAAAATTCTCAACTATTGAAGTTCATTTGTCGAATATATATAATAGAGAAGAATTCAGGCAAAAATCATTTATCTCGGACATTGCTATTGGTATTATTAGTGGTTTTGGCTGGTATAGTTATATAATGGCATTATCATTTATTGTGAACAAAAAAAATAGGATTTTTTAATTCTTGAAAATGAGGTGATAATTAAAATGAAAAAAATAAAATTTATTCCTATATTAACAATAATTTTTATTTTAGCATTTATAATTAAATTATTTTCTTTAAATATTACTTTACCGTATGCTCAATATACTCTTGCTTTAGACTTGTATGAACAGGGTCGTTATTGGCATTCTATAAAGGAATTTAATAATTTAATTAAGGAACATTCAGAAAATTCAATTTACACAGGTAAAGCTTATTATTGGCTTGGTTTAAATTATTTTTCATTAAAAAAATATAAAACAGCAGATAGATATTTTAATAAAGTTATAAAAAATTATTCTAAAAGTATTTTTTTTAAACATTCAATGTATTATCTTGGCAGGACAAAATTTATGCGTAAACATTATAAAACTGCCATTAAAATTTTTACACGATTTTATTCCAGGTATCCCAGACATACACTGGCTGATAACTCCTTATTCTGGAAAGGGGTTTCATATTATAAAAGGAAAAGCAATAAGACAGCTTTAAAATATTTTTACAGGGTATTAAAAAGATATCCAAAGGGAAATAAAGCTGATGCCTCAAGGTATATGATTACATTAATTAAAGGCGTAAGACCAGGGCCAGGTAAAACAAAAGTTATTGTAAAAATAAAAGAAGCAGATACTTCTAAATTAGAATCATGGGAAGAATTGTTAAAGACCAAAGAGCAGGCATTACATGAAAAAGAAAAAGAACTTAAAACAAAAGAAGAAGCTCTGCAGGGAAAGGAAACCATAATTAATGATGCCCAGGAAAAATTAAAAATTCAATAGTATAAAATGAAAAAGATAATTATTATATTTTTTACTGTTTTTATATTATTACCGACATTTATAAATTCTTCTCTTATAGAAATGGAAAATGAATTTATAAAAATTATTGGAGATACTGATACAGCAAGATTTATTATAAAAACAACTGGTGGGGATCCGAAACTGGATTCTGATCAGGATTCTCTTTTATTATATGAAGATTATCCACCAACTTCTTTTTCTACAATTAGAATTGATGAAAAAGAATATAAATTTGGTGATGAAATAGGGATGTTTACATCACGAATGATGAGACGAAATGACATTATTACAACGGTATGGAATATAAGAAATATTGATATTCGACAAACTTTAAAAATTGTAAATGGCCCTACAACAGGTAATCTAGATACAGTTGAAATTTTATATGATATTATTAATAAAGATAACCGTGAACATGATATTGGAATAAGAGTTATGTTAGATACATATCTTGGAAAGGAAGATGGTGCTCCTTTCAGGATACCGCAGCGAGGTAACATTACAGAAGAAAAAGCTTTAATTGGAGATGAAGTACCAGAATACTGGTATTCCTATGATGACCTTTCAAATCCATCAGTAATAGCACAGGGAACATTAAGAATACAGGACAATCCTCCGCCTGACAAAATTATATTTACAAGTTGGGAAAGATTTAATAAATATTTGTGGGATTTTACAATTAAACCAGGAAGAAGTTTCAGGCGTTCAATTATTGGCCCTTTGGATAGTGCATTAGCCATGTATTGGTCAACAGGAAAATTAAAGCCAAATGAAAATTATACTATAAAAACCTATTATGGGTTAATGGCTCCAGAAGCCATTCCAACTGATAATGTATTTAACATCACATTAGGGGGACCTACTATTACAAAAGGAGAATCTATAAAAGTAACAGCAGATATTAAAAATATTTGTAAATATAAAATTAAAAATGTACAGGCAGAAATGATATTACCTGCTGGTTTAAAATTTAATTTTAATGAAAATAAATTAAAAAATTTATCTAATTTAAAAAA
>CBDVEP010000158.1:0-6109 GCA_965373035.1 uncultured bacterium | reverse complement strand
CTATACTTTCCAGCTTCGACAGTAGCGATTAGTTTTATTAATAAAGATAATAATCGGATAGAGACAATTCAAATCACAGCGGAATATAGATTTTAATATAAAAACAAATAAAATTATAATTTATAATAGGTGATACATGAGATATACTATTTTAATTGCAGATGATGAAATAGGAATTAGAGAACTATTAAAAGAATTATTAAAAAATAAATACAATATTTTATTAGCTGAAAATGGCGAACAAACAATAAAAACTTTAAATAAAGAAAACCCGGATATTGTCATCCTTGATATTCGGATGCCTAAAAAAAACGGCATAGAAGTCCTGGAACATATCAAGAATAAAAATCTTAGAGCTATACCTATTATTATTACTGCAGATAAAGATATTCAAACAGCTATCAATGCTATGAAACTAGGAGCTTTTGACTATGTTGTTAAGCCTTTTGAAAATGAGAAAATCTTTAATCTTGTAAAAAATGCTATTGAAAAACTTTCCTTAAAAAATGAAATAGAATATTTAAAAACAGAATTAAAAAAACAATATAGCTTTGAAAACATTATTGGAATCAGTAATGAGATGGAAGAGGTATATAAACAGGTTAATAATATTCTTGATAATGATGCAATTGTTTTAATAACAGGTGAAAGCGGTACAGGGAAAGAATTAATTGCCAGAGCCATCCATTTTAATGGGAAAAGAAAAGATTATCCTTTTATACCTGTTGATTGTGCAAGCATTCCAGAAACCTTAATTGAAAGTGAATTATTCGGACATGAAAAAGGTTCTTATACTGGTGCTTTAAATAAAAAAATAGGTAAATTTGAATTATCCAACAAGGGCACTATATTCTTAGATGAAATAGGAAACCTGACAATAGAAGTTCAGTCAAAATTATTAAGAATCTTACAGGAACAGGAATTTACAAGAGTTGGCGGTAATGAAAAAATTAAGGTTGATGTAAGAATAATTTCCGCTACAAACGCTGATTTAAAAAAACTGATTAAGGAAAAAAAATTTAGAGAGGATTTGTTTTACCGTTTAAATGTAGTCCCTATAAATCTTCCCCCTTTAAGAGAAAGAACAGGGGATATACAAATTTTAACACAATATTTTCTGGATACTTACAATAATAAATATAATAAAAATTTTAAAATCTCTAAAAAAGTTGTGGATATCTTTAACAATTATTATTGGCCCGGCAACGTGAGGGAATTAGAAAATATAATTCAAAGATTAGTTTTAATCTGCCCTCAAACAATCATCGATGTCTCAAATCTGCCTGACAATATATTACAACCAGAAAACATAAAAGAAGATTCTAATATCGAAGCAGGAATAACTTTAGATAAGGCAGAAAAAATATTAATTAAAGAAACATTAATGGTTAATAATTCAAACATCAGTAAAACTGCAAAAATACTAGGTATAACTAGAAAAACATTACATAATAAACTTGATAAATACAATGATATAAAGAAACTTTTAAAGAAGAAGAAGAAGAAGAAAAAAAATAATATATAATAAACTTTAATTATTTAATCGAAAAATAATTTAATTTTCCTATATCAGGTAATTCACCAACTATTGGTCCGGCATATTTAATAAATGCTTCTGTTACAAAATTCCCTTCATCATTTATAAATTCTTCCGGAAGCTCCCTTGTAACCCGTGCAACATTTTTTAACTGTGTTAGACCAAAGTCTATTATATAATTATTATCTTCTTTCCGATTAATAGTAACACTGCCGTCAATATCACCTTTCATAGCATATTTAACAGCCCACTTCCCTACTTCTCTGGCTTCAAATACATCTGCCTCAGAAACAATAGTAGGAAAATGACGCTGTCCATAACCTAATGTATCAGCTCTGACTCTTAATTTTTTATTTAGTTTTTCCCCTAATCTTTTTTTAATTTGTTCAACTAAAAAATCACCTAAAGCACCTGAACCTGAAAGCTGCAGATTTCCATGGGAATCTTTCTCTTTAATCTGGGATTCAATCATCAATTTTCCATCCTCACTTCTAATTCCTTCTGAACAGGCTACAAGGGCTCGACCATATTTAGAATAAACATTCCCTATATCATCAATCATTTTTTCCAGTGAATAAGTTTTTTCAGGAACATAAATTAAATGTGGGCCATCTGACTCTTCTTTTTTACCCAACACCGAAGCAGCTGTTAAAAAACCAGCATGTCTTCCCATAATAATATTTAACTTTATTCCCGGCAAAGCCATATTATCAAGATTATCACCTATAAAAAACATTGATACATATCTCCCGGCACTTCCAAAACCAGGAGTATGATCATTTTCTCTTAAATCATTATCAACAGTTTTTGGAATATGGAAAACATGTAATTCATAGTCTTCTTTCTCTGCAATATTGTTAATAATATGAGATGTTTCAGCAGAATCATTTCCACCAATATAAAAAAAATAACGTATATTATATTTTTGGCAAATTTCAAAAACTTTATTACAATCATTTTCATCAGGTTTATAACGGCAGGAACCTAAAGCTGAAGAAGGCGTGCTTGCTACTTTCTCTAAATTTTCTTTAGATTCTTTTCCTAAATCAACAATATCCTCCTTTAATAATCCCTGTATTCCATTTTTCATCCCATAAATATTTTCAATTTCATTATAATTCATTGCTTCCAGAACAGCTCCTACAAGACTTTGATTTATAACTGCTGTAGGACCTCCTGATTGTCCAATAATTAAATTACCTTTTGGTATCATTACCCTAATCCTCCTGATTAATTTATTATTACTTACAATAATCTAACAACAGATATATTATAATTTTATTTATGAATGTCAAATTTATTTTATAAAATAAATCCCTTTTTCATACTGGTATTTTTCAAAAGATGTATTAAAAACCTTCTGCCATATATGGATTGGTTCCATACATAAATAAATAATTACATCCCTGTCAAAATTACGAATCCATTTTACCATTTTTTTAAAAATATCAATTCTTATCGGTTCTATATAACGCATTTTGCTATCTACAGGGTCAATTAACAATTCTCCATTCAGCAATTCTACAACTGGATACCTCATCTCAATAATCTGCTTTAATGTCCTGTGAAATCTTAATGCTCCCAGGCTAATCCATTCAATGTTCTTCTGGGCATGTTTAAACATTAATTCAATTGTCTTTTTATATTCTTTTTCCCAATCAGGATAATAAATAATTGGGTCAAAATGAAACCCAACTTTAAATCCATTCTCTATAACCTCAGAAGCTGCTTTTAAACGCTGGTTTAAAGAAGGCGTATAATGTTCCTCATTTTTAATACAAGTCGGTGTATTTAAAGACCATGAAATAACAACATTTTTATTACCCTTAATTTTTAAAAGGTTATTAATATTGACACTTTTAGTTTTTAATTCTAATATATGCCTTTGATTTTCAAAGAAAGGTATTAAATAATTTGAATAAGGAATCACATCATCAAAAACAAGGGAATCAGTAAATTCTCCTGTTCCTATTCTCAAAACTTTCTTACTTTTTTTTAAAATTATATTTAATTTTAATAAAATTTTTTCAATATTAACCGGCAAAATAATTCCCGGGAAATTAGTATAATGCTGGAGATAACAGTAAGAACAATCAAAAGGACAACCAAAACCCATGTTTAAAATAAAATAACCGCATGATAAAACATTTTTTGTACATGGACAGTGTTTAAAAATATCAAAATTTTCTTCTACTAAAAATAAATCATTTTTACCAAGCATCTGAATATCATATTCTTCTGCTGTTCTATGATCTTTTAATTTGTTAATAAATACCGGTTCGATTCTAGAAAATTTTTTTAAAATTTTATTGATGTGTTTATTATTTTTAACAGATTTTTCAATAAATATTTTATCAGGATAAAATATACCTGAATATTGATATGCTTTTTTTAAAGGAATGTTTTTCAAAGGGGGCAGATATATATTTTTCTCAATTAATGAATTTGTATTACAGGAATAAGGATACCTTAGTTTAATTAATATCTTTTTTAAATAATGATAATGAAATTGTCTGGTTTTTAAATAATCATTAATATCCTTTAAATTTAAAAAATCTTTTACTGTATAATTATATTTTTTTAATATCTCAAACACAAGACGTTTAGCCTCGTTTTTTTTATTCAAACCTTTTTTTATACAAAATTTTTCTGTTAAAACTTTATCAATTGCTGATAAAGTCTTAATATTTTTCCGGTAATTCAAGATAATAAACTCCTTCCTTATTTTTATGATATTTCAAACAACCCTTACCGTAAATTTTACATTTATAACTTAATTCCTTAAATGCATATTTTAATTTTGTTTTATTTAAAACACTAGAGTTTATTAGTTTTTCAATAGCATAAATCCTATATTTATCCAGTCCTAAATATTTTTGTGACTGCTGATCAAAATGCCCTCCCTGTTTAATGGTTAAAGGTTTATTAATCAATAATACAGGAAATTTAGCTGTTACTCTTAACCAATAGTCATAATCCTCGCATACTTCCAGTTTTTCATCAAATAATCCTACTATATTAATTAAATCTCTTCTAATCATAACCGTGGACATACTGATTGAACATAATTGTAATGATTGATTAAAAATATTATTTTCTCTTTTTTTATGAATTTTCTTTGGTTTAATTAAACGTTTCCCTTTATACCATATTTCTTCTGTATGTGATAAATAATAATTCTTTTTCTTTTCCATTTCTGACAGTTGAATTTCCAATTTTTCCGGCATCCACTCATCATCAGAATCTAAAAAAGATATAAAATCTCCAGATGATTTTTTAATACCTGTGTTTCTGGCACTACCAGGTCCCCGGTTAAATTGATAATAATACTGTATTCTTTTATCAGAAATCCCAGATATCATCTCATTTGTATTGTCTGTAGAGCCATCATCTACTATAATTAATTCAAAATCTTTAAAAGTCTGTTTTAAGACAGATTTAATAGCTATTAAGATAAATTGTGTTCTATTATATGTTGGAATAATCACAGATACTTTTGCCATGATAAATATGTTATAATGCACAGGAATAATTTCAAGGATTATTTGAAAAATTAAAATAAATACTTGAAATTTAAAAATACTTTAGTATAATTCATTTCAAATGGCAAGTAAAAAAGTTAAAATAAGCATTGTTGTTCCTTTGTTTAATGAAGAAGAAAGTATAGCAGAGTTGCATAAAAAAATTAAATCTAATATTAAAAATCACAGTTATGAAATTATTTTTATAGATGATGGAAGTACTGACAGGTCATTTAAACAACTATTAAAATTAAGAAAAAATGATAAAAATATTCATATTATTAAATTTAAAAGAAATTATGGTAAATCTTATGCATTAGATTCAGGGTTTAAAGCATCAAAAGGTGACTTTATTATTACAATGGATGCTGACCTTCAAGATGACCCAAATGAAATCCCAAAATTAATTAAAGCCATACAATCAAAAAAATATGATATTATTTCAGGATGGAAATATAAACGACATGACCCTTTATCTAAAACAATTCCATCTAAAATCTTTAATTTTACAGTAAAACTATTTACAGGTATTAAACTTCATGATATGAATTGTGGATTGAAAATATATACTAAACAAGCAGTAAAAAATCTAAATTTATATGGCTCATTACATAGATTTATACCAGTTCTTTTAAGTTTACAGGGTTATAAAGCCGGGGAAATAATCGTAAAGCATCATCCCCGAAAATATGGAGTTTCAAAATTTGGCAGTAAACGTTTCATAGTAGGGCTTCTGGACTTTTTTACAATTCTTTTTTTACTTAAATTTATGAAAAAACCTCTGCATTTTTTTGGTATGATTGGATTAATATTTATAATTGCTGGGGCTCTTCTTTTAAGTTATATAATTTATTTAAAAATAATTTTTGCAAATATTCAGGCAAGATTACCACTTTTAATCTTTGGATTATTGTCACTCTTGATGGGTGGACAATTTTTTTCAATTGGTCTTTTAGGTGAACTTCTCATCAGTAAAAAATTAATGAAATCAGATTATACAATTGAAAAAATGATATAAAATGGGGTCAGGTCTCAACATTTGACATTTTTT
>CBDVEP010000157.1:0-6166 GCA_965373035.1 uncultured bacterium | reverse complement strand
AAAGACTAAAGTCTTAACTCCTACACTACAATTTTAGAAAATCTAAAATATTACGAGATTTTCAGTGCTACTTCTATCCATTCTCATTTTTTAAATGTATAAAAAAGTAATTAATAGTAATATAAAATCAACTATAATAATTTAAAATAAGTTGATTATATTGATTATATCATTTAAGGGTAGTTCATCAACACGTTTATTTAAATATTCATACATTTTGCTTTTATTTTTTGAAATTTCCAGAGTCTTTTTTAATTTTTTTCTTTTTTGTTTAAACAATAAAGTAAGTATTTTTTTTGCTTTTTTAATATCATTGATTTTTTTTTCTGGGGTTAATCTCATAAAAACCGAGCCAACTTCTGGTGCCGGAAAAAAGGAGTTTTTTTGTACTTTAAATAATTTGTCAATTTTAAAGAAGAGGTTTAAAAGAACACTTAATTTGCTGTTAAATTTTAAATAGGCATTTAAAAATTTTTTAGCATATATCTCCGGAGCCATAATGTAGATTTCTTTTATAATATCATAATATTCCAGTAATTTTATTAAAATTTGTGACCCCATACTGTATGGCAAATTGGAAAGTATAATGTATTTCTGCTTAGGTATTATACATTGCTGTAGATTATATTTTAAAAAATCAGAATGAATTACTGTAATGTTTGAATCATGAGTAAATAAAGAGTTCAATTGTTTTACCAGGCCTTTATCAATTTCAATAAGTATTGTTTTATCAGGTTTTTTATAATAATACAAGGTTAAATTTCCCAATCCCGGACCAATTTCTATTATATTGTTTTTTGTAAATGGAATAGAGTTTATTATTTTTAAAATTATATTTTTATCAAAAAGAAAGTTCTGACCAAATCTTTTTTTCAAGTATAGACGATTCTCTTTAAGAAAGAGTTTTAGTTTTGTATGGGATGTAATTATTTTTTTAAATTTTTTTTTATTCATTTGATTAATAGTTTTTTATTATTAATAAGCTGCTGGTTTTTATTTATTGGTTCGGGTTATGCGACCAAAGGGAGTGCCTATCGTAAAACCCGAACCAGCAAACAGCTAAGCTGCTGGTTCGAGTTTCATAACTTGAACCTTTATTTATGGTTTGGATTATGAACCCCTAACCAGCAAATACAAAATAAATATTTACCTCCGGTAAGTGACACATTACCGATTATCGGCTGGTTGTGACTTTTATACGTTTATTGATATTAATTTTAACAGCACCTTTTTTTTCTGTAAAGTAATATTTAATTTTGTATAATTTTAAAACTTCCTGAATAAAGTTGATGTCCCCTTTTTCAAAATAAGAAAACCTTTTATTTATAATGGCATAAGATGGATTAACATGCTCTAACAGGTCTGTTATATAATAATTATCTTTATCAATATCAGGTAGATTAATAATGTCTGATTTTAATTTATTTTTATGAACATCTATAAGAAATTTTACAGCTCTTCTTTTAATATCTGCGCACAGTAAAATATTTTTATTTTTATATGTTAATTTTATAACAAGTGAATTATTTTTAATGTCATGATTATTGTCTTTAAAACTTTTAAAATAAGATGACGGAGGGTTGAGAATTTGAAATTTTACTTTACTAATTGTAAATCTACTGCCAGATGCTATGATTTTTAAATTAATTTTTTTTAATGATAAGATTTCCATAATCCGTTCCTGGCGATATTTTTTTGAGAAGAACCCACTGTCAAAAAAACAATTAATATTAAAATTATTAAGAAGATGTGGAACAGCCTCACTTCTTGAGGATAAAATATTAGAAGTAATAAAATAATCAATTTTATTAATTTTATTTCTTTTAAAATATGGTAAAATATGCTTTTGTAAATCTGATTCATATCCTGCATCGATTAATATAAATTTGTCAGCAGGTGTTTTTATTAAGATACTTTTCCCTTTTATATTAAAAAAGAGAATTTCAAGATCATTATTATGTGTCATTTTAAGGGAAGGTTCCGATAAAAAAATGTTAGCAAATGACAGTATAATTAAAATTCCAATTAAGCTGTATTTTATTTTTACTTTTTTTAAGAATGGCAGTATTTTTAAAGAAAATCTTTTTTGAAAGAAGATATAAATAATAAAAAGATATAAAAATAATAAGGTATAATTAAATGCACTGAATTTTAATACAGGTGTTTTACTAAGATAGTTTAAAATGAATATTAAAAGAGCAATTAAAAAGTTGGATGTTTTTGCAATAAGAAATGTCAGGGGAGAGATAATATGATAAAACAAGTAGGCTGATACAGATAAAAACAGGATAATTGTTGTCAAAGGAATTGCGAATAAATTAGCTATTAGGGAAATATAAGGAAATTGCTTAAAATGAAAAAACAAAAGAGGTAAAAGGAATATCTGGCATGACACAGATGCAGTAAATATGTTTTTAAAAAAATGAAAAATTTTATTTTTAAAAGGGAAATACTTTGCGATTGATAGATTTAAAACAGGAGTAAATATAATAATACCTGCTGTAGCTAAAAAGGACATTTGAAATGAGATGCTTTTAATTGCCAGAGGATTAAGAAGTAATATAATAAGCCCTGCTAAGGCTAAATTATTAAGGTAATTCCTGTCCCTGTCAAATATATAACAAAAAAGTATAGAAGCAAACATAAGCGTAGAACGAAAGGTAGGAGGTTTATAACCAATAATATAATTGTATAAAATAAGTAAGAGCAAAGTAAGTATAAAAGATACTCTTTTTGAAAATCCAATATTAAAAAAAATTGTAAAAAAGATGATAGTAAGCAGACCAACATGAAGCCCTGATATTGCTAACAGATGAATTGTGCCTGATTGTATGAATATATTTTTTACAACAGATGGTATATGTACTCTTTCGCCTAATAAAAGACCATTTAAAAAAGAATTCTGAATTGGATAATAATATTTTTTTAAATAATTTTGCATATCTTTTCTAATGAGCAGGGCTAAATATGGCAGAGAATATTTTTTTAAAGGGATGATTTTTTTTATTTGTTGTTTGTTATTAACAAACAAGGTGCCATCAATTTGCATTTTTTTATAATAAAGCCCGTAATCAACTTCACCAAAGTTAGCAGGTCCTCTTGGGGGTTTTATTTTTCCATATATGTATAATGTATCGCTTTTGTTGATTGTGATTTTTGTTTTAAGAAGAACTACGATCCTGCCATGGATTGGTTTGTTTTTAATTTTTTTTAATTTTAAGTGGAATTTTAAATATTTTTTTGTTTGAATTGGATGTGTTATAACCTTTCCCTGAATAAGTGTATGCTGATTATAATAAGAATGTACTTTTTGAAAGAAATAATTATTATCAACTATAAATGTATTTAAAATGCCTATAATAAAAGCAGCAAGAATGATAAATGAAAAAGGTTTTTTAAAAAACAATAATAGAATTAGCGGTATAATACTTAATAAAATGATATGAAGGGGCAGCAAGAGGATTATTTGTGTGATGATCCCTGAAATATATATAAGCGCAATAATGAGTATATTAGTATATCGGATAGTCATTTTATTGGGAGATTAATTTTTTTGTTGTTTCTATCTCTTTTTGAACAGCATTGACAAGTTCACTATCAGGGAAATTAACTAAAAATTTTCTGAATTCCAGAAGTGCCTGGTTATAATCTTTAAGGGCTAATGGACGGCATTTCTGGTCATAACTTTTATATAATTGTGCTGCTTCATAAAGAGCATTATCAGCAAGGCTGTTTTCAGGATACTTGCTAATTAGTTTTTTAAAAGAAGCAATTGCCATATGATATTCCTGTAATCCTTCAGGATTATCCAGTTTATTGTATGATGAGTAACAAACCCCGATTTTATAAAGAGCAAAAGGTGCCCATTTGCTCTTTGGATATATTTTTATAAGTCTATTGAAAATTTCAACTGCTTTAGTATATTTTTTAAGACCATCTGGATTAAGTTTTACATCAAAATTACAGTAAGTATTACCTATTTCATAAAGAGCATCATCAGCCATTTCACTTCTTGGAAACCGTGTCAGCAGAAGCTGGTATTCTACTATGGCTTTAAAATAATCTCTATCTTTATTAAAGATGTCTGAATAAATTTTTCCTATCATAAACTGTGATTTAGAAGCAAGAGGTGAGCGTGAATATTTCTCTGAAATCTGTTTAAATTGTACAATTGCATCATTAAAGTTTTTCGAGTCATATAAGTTTTTAGCTTTTTTATACAGATTATAAATTTTAATATTAACCGACCCCTTAGGCATGCTGTCATAGATTTCTTTACCAATTGATAATTCTTTTAATTCCTCAACATTTTTATTTAATTTATCTATAGTGGATTTTAAATTAGTAATTGTTTCTTTAAATTCCTTTTGCTTGAGGGAATCATTTATTTTATTAATCAGTTCTTTAGCTGTTTTAACATGAGATGATCCGGGGAATTCATCCATTACTTTCTGAAAAGTTAAGAGTGCCAGCTTCATTTTATTAAGTGTCATAAAGCATAAGCCTTTTTTTATCATGGCATCAGGGACTTTATTGCCATAGGGATATTGATCAATTACTTTTTGAAATTCACTTAATGCTCTGGCATAATTTTTTTGAGTATAAAAATATTCTCCTATCCAGTACTGGGCATTATCAGCATAATCAGATTTTGGATATTTATCCAGTATTTCCTGAAAGGTTAAAAAACCTTGTTTAAGATCTTTTATATAATTGAAATAAATTAGTCCAGTCATGTACTTTGCTTCTATATATTCTTTAGCCTTAGGAAAAAGGTCAACAATTTTCTGGAATTGAAAGGATGATTTAACATAGTTTTTTATTTTAATGAAAATATAACCCATATAAAGATAAGAGGAAGCAGAAACAGGATCATAAGGATATAGTTGAATTGTTTTATTAAACTCTTTTAAAGCAAGATTATGTTTGCCTATTTTATATAAAATATAACCTTTATAAAATTGTGATTTAGGGGCGACATCACTGAAGCGGTATTTTTTAGTGATTTGATTAAATGTTTTAAGGGAGGACAGATAATCTTTTAATTCCAGAAGATTCTTTCCTTTATAGAATAAAATAGCTGATTCTTCAAAATAATCTGCATTAAGAAAAGTTATATTGAAAAAAAGAAATAATAATATTATTGTTTTTTTCATAAAATTAATATAAACATAAAAAATCAAATTTCAAGTAATAAATAAGTAAAGGGGTTAAATGCCCCGACCTGACCCCTTTACTTATTTAAATTTTCGGAAAGATTAAAGGAATTCTGTAATGCTTTTAGTATACCATACTTCTAGTATATAAGAAGATTTTCTTTTAATTTACTGTTTTTTAATAAATTTGAACGTAATTTTTTAGAACTGCCGGCTGTGATTTTAAATTTAATATTGTTTTCCTGAAAGTGATCCTTTATATCTTCAAGTACATTAATCTGCTCTGTACCAAATGTATTCAATTCCATAATATTTAAAATAATTTTATGAATATTTTCTGTTATACGATTATTAATATCATTTACTAAAATTGATGTATCATTTTCAGCAAGATCCCCTATTAATTTAATATTTAAAATATCCATACTTGGCATGTACTTAATTTTAAATTTAGTTAATTGAGAAGAAGGAATACATTGAAGATATAACTGATTAACTCGTTTAATGAGATTATTTATGTTAAAAGGTTTTGCTAAAAAATTGCGAATCCCTAAACGTAAAAGTTCTATAACTATTTCTTTTTTTGTTTGAGCAGATATAATTAATACAGGTATATTTTTGGTTTCATCCAGAGATTTTAATTTTTTACATACCTTAATTCCATCCATACGGGGCAAAAAAAGGTCAAGAATAATTAAACCAGGTCGTTCTTTTTTTGCTTTAATAACAGTGGAAAGCCCATTATTTGCAGGAATAACAATGTATCCTTTATCAGTTAAAGTATCTTTAATTAATTCTACAATATTAGGCTCATCATCTGCTATGATAATTTTTTTAATATCATTCATTTTTTATACCATTGATGTATAATGTAATCTTCGGCGTCTTATTTATTAATCTATAATGCATTATTTGTGCCTGATTGATTGATTATTTCAGAATATTATTATATAATTTGTAATAATTCAGATTTTCTAAAAAAAATAATATATACAAATTATGGTGCAATT
>CBDVEP010000156.1:0-6199 GCA_965373035.1 uncultured bacterium | reverse complement strand
TATTTAAGAGCCTGGAAAGGCGTTTTTTTGAAAATAGAGGTGAACTTGGGTTAAAATCTTAGCTGCCTTAACAACATTTATTAGACGTAAAGGTATAATTGCAATTGTTCCTTGTGATGTTAATAAGATTATTAAGTGCCTTTCTTACGAAAGCAATAAAGATAAAGATCAAAGCAATAATGTTAAAGAAGAATACTCAGAAGAATTTTTAAGAAAAACATTCAATACAATAATTAATATTCCGCTTTTATCTCAACGAGATATACGTGAATATACAAAATCATGTATAAAGGAAAGCACTTTTAATAAGCTTTTTAACGATAATCCTGATTATCAAGAACGATTATTACAGATTATTACTTTAGGATTCTATGATCAACCAAGGAGAATTAAAAATTTAATTAATAATATGTCATCAAAATTTGCCATATTAAATCATTTAAATGGAATTCGTACTGTCCTTGACCTTTCAGACGAAGGTTCATTTTTATTTGCAATTGCATGGGTACAAGTTATTGAAGAACGTTGGCCAATGCTATGGAGTTATTTACGAGATAAACCAGAAATAACTTGGGAAATAATAAATATAAAAATAATCGATGAAATTAAAGATGCTGATTTAAAAAATGTTTTTAAAGATGTAAAAAAATGGAATGATGTAATATCCTTTATTAATAACACAAAGGTAGTTAAGATTGAGCATATATTGCCTATTATATCTTTAAAAACTGAGGCCAAGACTCCATTAAAAGGAGAAGTATTATTTAAAAGATTTTTAGATACTGATAATAAAAATAATCTCGATCAAATAAATGTAAAAGAATTCAATATGAATTATATTGAATACTTAGGATTAGGCGGAATTTATTTAAACCAATTATTAAGGTCAGGATTATATGAAGCTGTTTTAACAGGTATTCGGGCATTACTAAAAACCGTAGAGATAGTTTCTAATGATAAACTTAAAGATTTAGGGAATTTAATAATAAATCTATTTGATAGACATGAATTAAGGAAAAAAATCATTGATATTGATGATCCTTTAATAGTAAAACTAATATCTATATCTGATAAAAATAAAAAAAATTCAAATGAACTTTTAGGTGAAATAGCCAAATCAAAAATTGAAAATAAAAATGAATGGATGGTTAGTTTTATCGAAAATGCAGCAAATATTGGTGAATATGCTCAAAAAAATATTAGAGATAGAATTATTAAATTAATTGATGATATAAAAGATCAAAAGGATAAAAAATCAATAGATGAAAAAATGAATTTAGTAAATGATATTTTATTACTTATTGATAAATCAGAAGCTCAAAAATTTATAATAAATATTGAAGTTCAAAAACATCATGCGGAAACTCTAAAACCAGAAGATACAGATATGACAAGTAAAAATATTAATATTCAATTTCTTATTTCAAAAGTAATTTCAAAAGAACAAAAATATAAACCAGTTTTAAAAATAATAGAAGAATTAACAAATAAAATAAGTTCTAAATCAAATAAATATGAAGGTAATATCCAATGGATAGTAGAACAGTTAAATAAATTTATTCCTTTTAAATCAGAGATGGAGAATGACGATATAAATCAAATATATCAGGTTAGTAAACTTCTTTATAAATCAATGGAAGAAATTGAAAAAGCACCAATTATATATCTATTATCAATAACAATCCCATTTTATAACAACTCAATTAAAGAAGATCAAAAATGGTTAAAAGATAATATCGTTAACTCAATTAAAAATAAAACATTATTAATAAATGATGTTATTCAAAAAATATTAAAAGAAATTGATAATAACAATTTCAATAATCCTTATATTAAACTTTGCTTTATTTTATTAAAAGCATATTCCTCATTAAAATTATCAGATGAAGAATTAAATATATTACATGATAACATAAAAAAATTAAAAGATAAAATGGAATTATCAAATTATAAATTAATTGAAGAGAATATATTTAATAGTTGGCTTCAGGAAGATTTTAATGTTTATTATTTAAATGTTACTAAATTAATTGATTATATCATCAAAGACAATACAAGTCATATTCCATCAGATGATATAAAAAATATTATGGTTACTAAAATGTCAGATTTATCATTAAAATTTGATATTTTTAAATTTATTTGGAATAAATATATTTCATGGCCAAAGTCCTTTTTAAATAAGTTATGGGATACAGTCCGGGATATCTATGATAGTGATGATAATAAGAAACAATTATTTATTTTAGAAGAATTAAAAAAAGATAATATAAAAGATAAAATATTATATAATGATTCAGTTAAAGATACTTTTGCAAGTAATTTAGATACAAAATTAATGGGTAATAAAAAATTAATAAATAATGATAGTCCTATCATTAATGTTTTATTTGACATGATACCTCCAAACATTATTATTAAAATCTCACATTTCGTGGATATATTAAATTATGGACTAAATAATGATTTACCAAATATTAAAGCAGCTATATTACTTGCTCAAAAAGTAATATCTGTTATTTCAAAAAGAACGGCACAAAAAATAATCCCTTTATTAAAAGAGCGAGCAGACTATGTCAAAGGGAAAGATATAAGTTTATTTAATGAAATGAAGATTATTGCAAAAGCGTATTGTAAAAAAACTAAAAAAAGCTTACCAATTTGTTTTTCTGACCCCAAAAAAGAAAAAGGAAACGAAGGTAAAGCAAACCTTACAACATCTCTTCTAAAAAAGAAATAATAAGCATCTTTTTTTTACTAATAGATTTTTGGCTTCACCCAATTGAATATTTTTCAATAAATACAAGAACGGTCACGGAATTTTTCAGGGTAGTTGTCGCTTCGTTTTTTAATTTTAAATTAATAACACCTGTATAAATTATTTCAAGTACATTTTTTCCAAAATACCCACTATTGGTCATTTTTTTAAAAAAATGACCCTCATAGAAGTCCGTAGAGAAATTTTCTCGATCTAAAAGGTATCTGGATATCACTTTAACTAATTGTCTCCTCCTTAATAATAAATTTTTGTTTCTCATGCTACTTTCCTGATTTTAATCTCTTCAATTCTTTTATTCAAAAATACTTCTTCAATCGGGTCCCAGTTTCGTATATTTCCTGACCATCTGTCAGGTCTTTTATCTCTTGCAGCAATATATGTTTCCTTACGGTTTAGCAGAATAGAAATATCCTTTTCATAATGTCTTTCTTTGGGAGTAACATATTTTATCGCAGAATGATGATGTTCTTCATTATACCAGCATACAAATGTCTCAACCCATGCTTTCGTTTCGTCAAGTGATTCGAAATTCTTTGGAAATGACGGCCTGTATTTTAAAGTTTTAAATAGTGACTCGGAAAATGGATTATCATTGCTTACATGAGGACGGGAAAAAGAAGGAACGACACCGAGCCATTGTAATGTTGCAAGCATTGTCCCGCATTTCATCGGACCTCCATTATCTGAATGCAGGTATATATTTTTAATCCCTTTCTTTCTACAAATCTGTTTAATAATCTCTGCAGCTATTTCGCCATCTTCATTTTCTTCAACAGTCCATCCTACAATCATTCTGCTCCATACATCCATAAAAAGGTACAGGTAATAATATACACCTTTTATGCAGGTTTTTAAATAAGTAATATCCCATGACCACACCTGATTTGGACCTGTTGTCTTTAATTCATCGGGTTTATTACGGGATTCTGCAGGTTTACAGTCGCTTCTATGCTTTAATAACCCCATTTTTCTTAAAACGCGGTAAAATGATGATTCTGATGCATAGTATTCACCTTTTCCGGCTAAAATAGGAACTATCTGATTTGGGCTCAAGTCTTTGTATTCATTTTCGTTGCATATTTCTATGATTTTTTCCTTCTCTTCATCACTTAAGGCTTGTGGTGATATTCTTTTGAACTCAGGTCTTTTATCACCATCAGGATTCTTTTCCCATCTTTGAATTGTACGTGATGTTAATCCAATTGTTTTACAAGCCTGCTTTCTTCTTGCTCCGCTATTTACAGCCTCATTAATATGTTTAATTATATTAGCTCTTTCTCCTTTTACTGTCATTTTTCCTCGTCCTCCCAAAGGTGATTTAATTTTTTTTTAATGCTAATAACGCTGTCACCTCTGCAAGGGCTTTGTCTTTCCTGTTAATTTCTTTTTGCAGTTCTTTGTTTTTTTCTTTAACTTTGCGAAGTTCGATTTTGTCTTCATTTCTTTTGTTCATCATATCAAATATTTCATCCTTCCATTTATTTAGATGATCCGAATGAATGCCATTTTTTCTCAGCCATTCTCCCTGCTTTTCTTCAGATATGGATTGTGCTTCCAGCAAAAGCATCTGCTTTTTATTCAGAGAGTATCCTTTTGGTCCGGATCTATCTGACTTAATATTACCATTTTTAAATTCTTTTATCCACTGATATATGCTCCAGGGAGTTACACCGGTTTCTGTGGCTACTTCTCTGACATTTCCATTTGAAATAGCTTTCTTAACTACATTTTCTTTGAATTCATACGAATATTTCATTGTCGTCTCCTTTTTTAGAGGCGACAACTACCCTGACACAGGGGGATATTGGACAGAAAGAAAAACAACTGGATATATTGAAGTAAGTTTTTGGAAAAAAGAAAAATTAGAAAGATATCCAAGTGATGTCGATGAACACCCAGTTAGTAAAATGCGAAAATGAGAGTAATAATTATTGCTACTAACTTAACACTCCCGAACATAAACATCGGGAGTGTTTATTCCTTAGGCGAAATAAAAAATGGAATAAAAATAAATAAAAATAGTCCCGTAGTTCAACTTTCAACAGTAGTTAAAAAATGATTTAATAAATAATTGAAAGTTGAAATACGGCATCATATATGTATATACTGTCTGGTTTTATAATGTTCTTTAAAATTCTTATTAAAACAAATAATATTAATCAGAATTTTTATTGTCAATTTCTTTCGCATTAGAGCTTTTATCTTCATTAGTAGTCTCCATAATTTGAGGTTCATAAATTACTGAATCTCCTATACGTTTACCAGAAGCTATTATTTCTTTTAATTTTTTTACATAAATATTATTATTTTCAGATGAATTATTAGATTTCATTTAATCTTCTCCTTTATTAATAGATGAATCTGAAATAAAAATAGTTGAAAACAATAAATCAGTTATAAATCCTAATAAATTGACTAACTTTTTTCCTAAATAATAACCTAAATATGGTAATTTATGATCGATAGTAAGCACCCCTATTATCATATGTTTTGGTGGGGATATTTTTGAATCGTTATCTGGTAATAATATATTTTTTACTGCTTGAGAAAAAGTTACCTTTACCGGATAATTACATATCGATTTATAATATTTTGAGCATTTTTCAATTACATCTGGAGGAATATCTTCTTTAGTATTGCTATATTTTAATTTCATATTATTTATTGTAAATAAATCTAATTTATTTTTTTCAATATTTTTAGATAAAATAATAAAACCTTGGGTACAAATTGAATTAATAAAAGGATTATCTTCAATTGGATTATCATAATCATATTTTTCAGCACTTCTTTCTTGACTTTTTGGACAACGGAAAATCGTTAAACCACTTGGGGAATTGCTATCAATTTTTTTAAATGTGATAGTAAAACCTCTTGATAATTTTTGTAGTAGATTTTCTCTAATTATTAATAAATAATTTTGTATAAACTTTTTAACAGTTGGTCCTTTATGTTTTTTAATAATTTCTGCCCTACAAAGATGGATTAATTCATGTACCATTAAAAATGTGTTTTGATGTAAGAATAATTTAAATATTTTCCATTTGAGAAAAATATAAATTCGAGGGAATAATACATTTCCAAAAATAAAAATAATAATTATTATAAAAAAAAGAATAATATACTGCCATTGAAGTATTTCTTTTAAAGTAAAAGAAGATTTTACTATATCATTTTTTATTAAATAATATATAGGAATTGCTTGAAAAATAAATAATATTACATTATATAAGATTCTTAATTTTGAATATTTATTTAAATTCATTTATCTTAAAAAAATATATTATTTAATATCATTGTCAAGTTAAAAATTTTTAAAAAAAATCAAAAAATATTGTCGAGTAGACATAATATATTTCCTCCATATTTTAAATTTATGTAAGGAACATCAACGCCCCTCACAGAACCGTACGTGAGGTT
>CBDVEP010000155.1:0-6298 GCA_965373035.1 uncultured bacterium | reverse complement strand
GTATTAATGCCCTGTATGGGAACAACATTATATAGTAAATCGATGTTCCCATAAAAATAAATATATTCAATATAACCATTTAAATTCCTATGGCAAGATTTTATTTATCAACTTTTCAATATTTTCATATATTATTTTTTTTGAAGTTGATATTTCTAATATAAGGTGGTTAACTGCATTTTCATACATCTTTTTTTCCATTAAAGATAATTCTTTTTGTTTGTTTCGTTTATATAAATCTCGTACAACTCCGGCAATTTCATAAATGGAGCCGGTTTTAATTCTTTCTGTATTAGCCTGAAATCTTGATTTCCAATCATCATCTAGACTGGATGCTTTTGATTTTAATATTTTTAAAATTTTAGGTATATCATTTTTTTTAATAACAGCTCTGATGCCTAACTCATCTGCTTTATCCACAGGAATCATAATCCTTATATTATTATTTATAAATTCAATAATATAATATTTATTAGTTTGTTCCAGAATTTGTTTTTTTTCAATCTTTTTAATTATTCCTACTCCGTGTATAGGATAAACAACAGGTGCTTTCACTTTAAACATTAATTTCCTCCTCTAATGGTTTATTAATTTTATTTTTTGGTTTATTATTATTTTCATTACTGAAAAAATTATATATTTCATTTATATATTCCAAAGGTAATAGTTCTAAAGTTTTGAATTTTTTAGTTATGTTTTTAAGATTTGATTTTGGTATAAAAGCTTTTTTAAAACCTAATTTTTCAATTTCTGTTAATCGTTGTTCTATATATGGAACTGCCCTGATTTCACCTGTTAAGCCAATTTCTCCAATTAAAGTAGTTCTCATTTTAAGAGGTTTGTTTTTGTAACTTGAGAGTATAGCCCCTGCTATTCCCAGATCAATTGAAGGCTCATTAATTTTAATTCCCCCAACTACTTTAAGATAAATTTCCTGTGTATTTAACTGAACTCCAATTATTTTTTCTAAAATTGCAGAAATTAATAGAACTTTATTATAATCCGCTCCTTCAGCAATGCGTCTGGGATAAGCCATATTCGAGGGAGCAACAAGAGATTGAATTTCTACCATTATAGGTCTTGTCCCTTCCATAACTGTGACAATAGCTGATCCAGGAATCTGCTGTTTGTCCTTTTCAATAAAATATGATGAAGGATTATTAACAGGTATGAGCCCGGAGGATGACATTTCAAATACAGCAATTTCAAAAGTAGAACCAAATCTGTTTTTATTACTTTTAATAACCCTGAATTCTAAATTTCTATCTCCCTCCATGTAAAGGACTACATCCACTATATGCTCCAGAATCTTTGGTCCGGCAATGATTCCTTCTTTTGTGACATGTCCTACTAAAAAGATAATATTATTCTTTTTTTTAGCAGTATCCATTAAAATATCTGTGCATGTTCTTATCTGTGAAACACTCCCGCTGATACTGTCGAGATCAGGGTTAATAACTGTTTGAACAGAATCAATGATTGTTATAAGTGGTTTTAGTCTTTCAATGGTATCACTGATATTATATATATTTGTTTCTGTTAAGATATAAAGATCATTACTGTTGATTTTTAGTCGGTTTGCCCTGATTTTTATCTGGTCCTCTGATTCTTCTGCTGTTACATAAAGCACTTTATTATTTTTTGCATAAGTATTTGCAAGCTGCAAAAGTAGAGTTGATTTGCCTATTCCAGGCTCACCACTTATTAATATAAGAGAACCTGGCACAATGCCTCCTCCCATTAATCTGTCAAATTCTGCTATATGGCTTTGAACTCTTGATTTATTCTGAATATCAATAGTATTTAATGTTTTTACTTCTGTTTGAGTTTTTCTTTTTTTATGTTTGTTTTCAGGATGAATAATTTCTTCTGTAAAAGTATTCCACCCATCACAACTGGGGCATTTTCCCAGCCATTTGGAATTTTGATAGCCGCAGTTACTGCAGATATAAAGTGTTTTTAATTTTGAACTAGATTTATTTGCCAAAAAATAAACTCCTTGGATTTTTTTTTACAATGTCAGCAAATTTTTCTAAATTTTTTAATGTTCTTAAAGCGGTATTATGCAGTTCTTTTTCATATATCAATTTTCCAATTGTTCCTTTTCGGTTTTTAATAGCACTTGTTATATCATCAAGATTTTTAGATGACTCTTCCAGTTCACTGATAGTATTTTTTAATTGCTTTGAGGACTGTTCAAGATTATTTACAATCTGTACTATGCTTTTCTGGTTTTCTTTTGATATTTCACTGAAATCTTTGGATAAATTTTTTATCTCTTTTAAAACACTACTTAAATTTTTATCAAGTGTATTTGCAAGGGATTTTAAATTGCCAACTGTATATGTAATATTTTTTCTGTTTTCCTTGATAAGCATATTAAGGTTGTATGTAAAGTCTCCAGCATTATTAAATAGATTTGCAAAAGACCTTTTAACATCTTCATCTGTCAAAGTAGGACCAAAGACACCTTTCAGTAACTTTGCCATTTTAATAGACATAGCATCAATACTAACAGGAGAAACCCCGGTAACAGCGTCGCCATTTTTTAAGTATTCGCCCTTTCCAGCATAGCCATTAATTTCCACATATTTTGCACCCAGAAGCCCCTGAGTATAAATAACAATTTCATTTTCTTTCATAAGTTTAAAATCTTTATTTAATTTTAAAATAACTTCCACCTGATCTTTATATGGAACAATATCAACTACATTGCCAACTCTTATTCCTCCTGCAAAAATAACAGGAGCACCGATTTTTAAATCCCCTATAAAAGTAAAACGAACCTTGATTATATATCCCTCACCACTTAATTGTAATTTTCCGAGAAAACTTGCTGCTAAAATAAAAATAATAAAACATATTATTACAATAACACCTAATTTTGTTTCATTAGTAAATTTCATAATATTACCTCTTTTGGCGTATAGTTACAAAACCATAAACTAAATAGGGATTGCTGGTTCGAGTTTCACAACTCGAACCTCTATTTATGGTTCGGGTTATGAAACCCGAACCAGCGAATTATAAACTATAACCTACGAACTAAATAGGGATGGGACCTTCTGATTCCCCGTTAATAAATTGCTGTACATAGGAATTATCTGTATGCTTTACTTCATCAGGTGTTCCTGTAAATATTATCTTTCCATTATAAAGCATGGCAATCCTGTCAGCAATTTTATAGGCACTCACCATATCATGAGTAACAATAATGGATGTTACATTTAATTTTTTTTGAGTATTAACAATTAAATTGTTAATTGCATCAGCGGTGATAGGATCAAGCCCTGTGGTTGGTTCATCATATAAAATGATTTCAGGTTCAATAGCAATTGCCCTTGCCAGACCAACTCGTTTTTTCATCCCTCCGGATAGCTCTGCTGGTTTCATGTTTTCTGTATCTTTTAATCCGACTAGTTTTAACTTTTCCCGGATTATATTTTTTATTTCTTCAGTAGGTATATCTTTTCTATACCTGTAAAGAAAAAATCCAACATTTTGATCAACATTCAAAGAATCAAATAAAGCTGCACTCTGGAAAACCATTCCTATTTTCATTAAAACTTTTGTTAATTCAATTTCATTTAAAGAGGTGATTTCCTCATCGTCAATATAAACCTTTCCTTTTTCAGGTGCAAGAAGGGAACTGATATGTTTTAAAAGAACGCTTTTCCCTTCACCACTTCTTCCAATAATAACAAGTGATTCTCCCTCATAAATATCAAGAGAAGTCCCTTTTAAAATTTCGTTATCACCAAAACTTTTCCAGATATCTTTTACTTTTATTTTAATTTTTTTTTCTTTTTCCATAATTTAAATTTTCAATGCAAAATTTAAAAATGAGGTCAGGAAATAGTCACTGACCAGTATCAGGATTGATGAGATTACAACAGAATTAATTGTTGATTTTCCCACTCCCTCAGCACCACCTCTTGTGGCAAATCCTTTATAACACCCAATAGTAGCAATTATCATGCCGAAGACTGAGGATTTAATCAAACCACTCATTATATCACCCATTTTCAGAGCTGACTGAGAACTGTAATAATAAGTAAGAAAAGGTATATTTAATTCAGCTACAGAAACAAAAGCTCCCCCTGCCCAGCCAACAAAGTTTGAAATAAGAACAAGAGCAGGCATCATGAATGTTAAAGCAATAAACCTGGGAACAGATAAATAATGAACAGGGTTAGTTGCAAGTGTTTTTAAAGCATCTATCTGTTCTGTTACCTGCATTGTACCAATCTCAGCAGCAATGGATGAACCGATCCGCCCTGCAATAATAAGAGCAGTGAGTACCGGGCTTAATTCACGAACTAAGGCTATGATTAATACGCCGCCAACAAAAGTCGATGTGCCTTTTAAAGTAGCTTCCAGACCTAATCCTGTTTGAAGAGCAAAAACCATGCCTGTAAAAAGAGAAGTAAGCATAACCACAGGTATAGAATCAAAACCAATGTGGACCATCTGGTTGATGATTCCCTTGATATCAAATGGTTTTTTAAATAACCATTTAAAGGTGTTATAAAAAAGTGATGCTACTTTACCTATTTCAGTAAATAAAATGATTAAATTTTTTCCTAAAAAGAAAAACATATAATTCCTTTAAATTTTATTCTATATCTCTTGATAGATTTACAAATTTAGTATATTTTTTATGGAAAAGAACATCTACTTTTCCAGTTGGACCATTTCGCTGTTTCTCAAGCAATAGTTCATATTTTAAAGTAGAAGATTCTTCTTCTGTTTCTTCTTTAACATGATGAATGAATATTACAACATCAGCATCCTGTTCAATAGCACCGGATTCTCGTAAATCTGAGAGAGTTGGCTTGTCTTTTTCACTCTGGAGTCTCCTTAACTGGGAAAGGGCTATAATAGGTATCTTTAATTCTCTGGCTAAGGCTTTTAAAGAACGGGAGATTTCAGAAATTTCCTGCTGTCGGTTTTCCCTTCTAAGATTTAAGGAAATGAGTTGTAAATAATCCAGGACAATTAATTTTACATTATGTTTAGCAACAATTCTTCTTGCTTTTGCCCGCAACTCCATTAATCCTATATTAGGCATATCATCAATATAAATTGGTGCATCATGCAGGAGTGCTGCTGCATTAGTTAGAGCATGCCAGTCTGAATCAGGAAAAAACCCGGAACGTAAAGATTTAATATCTACTTTGCCCTGAGACCCTAACAAACGAATTAATATCTGTTCTGCAGCCATTTCCAGGGAAAAGAAAGCAACAGGGATTTTATGTTCAATAGCAACATGTTCTGCAATATTAATAGCAAGAGAAGATTTACCCAGGCTTGGTCTTGCAGCAATAATAATTAATTCACTATTCTGAAATCCTGATGTTAACTCATCCAGTTTAATTATACCTGAAGGAATACCAGTTACATATTCCTGTTTTTCAAATAATTTTTCAATGGTCTGTATAGTATTTAAAATCAGATCTCCGATTTTCTGGAAGTCCTGTGTGATTCTTCTCTGGGTTACATCAAAAATAGACTTTTCTGCATCATCCATCATATCTGAAATAGTTGAATCTTCCTCATAAGCATTTGTCAAAATTTGATTAGATGCATTTATTAGTTTTCTTAATAAGGATTTTTCAAATACAATTTCAGCATAATATGAAAAATTAGCAGAAGAAGGAACGATATTTGCCAGATCATTTATATATTCAGCTCCTCCTGCTTTATCCAGAAGCCCTTTGTCATTAAGAGTATTAGTCAGGGTAATAAGGTCAATAGGAATTCCTTTATCATGTATTTCTACTATTATCTGGTATATAATCCTGTTTTTTTCAAAATAAAAATCATCTATTTTTATCTTCTGGATGGCGTCATTAACATATTCATTGTCAAGGATAATAGACCCAAGACAGGATTGTTCTGCTTCAAGATTATAAGGTGGGCGTCTCTCCTTAATTAATTTAGCCAAGATTTACTCCTTAATAATCCAAACTTTTAATTCTGTTTCAACTTCAGGGGCAAGTTTTACAGGTATATGATATATTCCTAATTTTTTAATGTTCTCTTCAAGAATAATCTGCTTTTTAGATAAATTAATTCCATTTTCTTTTAATTTTTCAATAATATCCTGAGAGGTAACAGAGCCGAACATTTTTTCATCTTCCCCGGTTTTTACATTAATATTTAATGATAAATTAGTAAGCTTTTCTTTAAATTCTTTTGCTTCTTTTATAACTTTTTCTAATTTTTTTTCATTTAATTTTTTTTCATTTTCATATATTTTTAAATACTGAGTAGTTGCAGGATATGCTTTTTTAAG
>CBDVEP010000154.1:0-6344 GCA_965373035.1 uncultured bacterium | reverse complement strand
AAATAATAATTAAAAAATTTTTCATATATTTAAATAAGCCGTTTATTATTCATGTTTAATCACTATTTTCAATACGAATTATTTTAACTGGCTTTCTTACAATATTTAATTTTTTAATTCTATGAATTGCACACTGTACATTTTTTTCAAGTGCTAAATGAGTCAGCATTATAATTGGTACAACCTTCTGCCCTGTTTCTTTTTGAATAACAGAAGTTAAACTAATTCCATTGTCACCTAATATTTTCCCGATCTCTGCAAGTACACCTGGTTTATCAACTGTATGAAATCTAAAATAATACCTGCATGAGATACTTGTAAATTTTTTAACTGATATTTTA
Source organism: uncultured bacterium (assembly GCA_965373035.1). Lineage (GTDB taxonomy): Bacteria > Spirochaetota > JAHITG01 > JAHITG01 > JAHITG01 > CBDVEP01. Next base: position 6,003 of record CBDVEP010000154.1, on the reverse strand, counting down.
GCATTAAAATTAAAAGATCTAACATAAGATGACTCTTTTACATTCCCAATATTTTTAGCAATATCAATAATATCACCAACTACAGCACTGGCAGTGGGTAATGAACCAGCTCCCTTGCCATAAAAAAGCTGTGGACCTGAAGAGTCCCCTTCAATAAAAACAGCATTATATTCATTTTTAACAGAAGCAAGAAGATAATGCGCAGGAATTATTGTTGGATGAACCCGGCATTCAATTTCATTATTTTTATCCTGTTTGACAATAGCCAGTAATTTTATCCTGTATCCTAATTCCCGAACATATAAGATATCATTTAAATCAATGTTTTCAATACCCTCAAAATATATTTTATCAAATGGTATATTAGTATGAAAAGCACAGGAAGCTAAAATCTGTATTTTATGAGCAGCATCTTCACCTGAGATATCCAATGCAGGATCAGATTCAGCAAATCCTGATTTTTGAGCTAATTGTAATGCACCTTTAAAATCAACATGCTTCTTCTCCATTTCAGTTAAAATAAAATTTGTAGTGCCGTTTATAATCCCCATTATTTTCTTTACTTTATTAGCAACCAGTGACTCTCTAATAATTTTAATAATAGGAATTCCTCCGCCTACACTTGCTTCAAACCCAACTAGTTTATTATTTTTATATGCACAATTAAATATTTCTTTGCTGTAAAGAGAAAGTAAAGCCTTATTAGCTGTTACAACATGCTTACCATTTTCCAGACTTTTTAAAATAAAATCTTTAGCTTTTTTAGTTCCACCAATTAGTTCAATAACTATATCAATTTTAGGATCATTAATAATATCATAAACATTTTTAGTTAATATCCCTTTTTCAACCTTAACTCCCCTGTTTGTTTTAATGTCAAGGTCAGCTATTTTTTTTAAATTAACTTTTATCCCTGTCTTTTTTAATATCTCATTTTTATTTTTTTTTAATAACTTTACAACGCCAGTGCCAATTGTACCAAAACCTATTAATCCAATATTTATATTTTTCATAAAAAGAATATATGTTTTTTTGCTTTAAAGTCAAGAATAAAACAAAGTGATGTCAGAAAAACAAATAAATCTATTGACAAATTACTTAAAAATGTTATAATTGAGGCTGTCCCATAACTGTAGTGAAGGCTTTGTCCCTGGATAAGGGAGGTCGATAGACCCCGTAACCATTAAATAAAGCCTTTAATTACAGGGTCTATCGACCCTTACACTACAGTTTTGCATAATATAGGGTTATAGGACAGCCTCAATTATAAAAAAATGGAGGAAAAGAAATTTCCTATACATTTTTTGAAGTGTGATATTTGTGAAGTGATAATGTTAAGACCCGGCACTGATACGGCATGATATTCTATTAAAAAAAATAAAAATAATTTTTCTAGGCCTTAACTTAGCGTTCTCTTAAGTCTCTGCGGTTATATTATTTCAGAAAATTTAAAATATTACAATTGTAGTGTAGGAGTTAAGACTTTAGTCTTTTATAAAATTCTAAAGAATTAATTCCTTCATCTTGAGCAATAAATTGCACCATAATTTATATTATATTATTCTTTTTTAGAAATCTGAATTATTACAGATATTTTATCCTTATCAGCCTGATCTTCTAATTTTTGCCATTTTTTTGTCCAGAAATAGGCTTGCGTAGGATCAATTATATCTTTAGTCTTAATAAAATATATAAAATCTAAAACTTCTTTAATGTAAAGTCTATATAAATTTACTCAAGCTTTTTATAATTATCCGCTTCTTTACCTGATAAATTGCCCGTCTTTATCTGCTTTTTAATTAGCTCCTTATTGATTTTCTGAATTCTACCTTTTGGTTTTAATATAATTTCTTCTTCCATTGATGAAGATAAATCATCTTTCTTTTGTATTCCTTTAGGAATAGGTAATATTTCAGATTGATATAAAGATGGATAAACATCTTTCCTATTGTAATATTTATTAAAAGATGTTTGGATAAAATTTATAAAAAATATAATTACTCCTATTTCTATTATGGTTAAAAGTATTATAATATTTTTTTTCTTTTTTAAAATAAAATACAATCTACAGTTCAGTGCAATAAATACTAAAATAAAAAAAACAACTCCTGATAAAATATATTGATTAATATTTGTCTTCTTAAATGCTGTTTTATTTTCCTGCTCAATTATCATAGATATTTTTTCTTTATCTATGGTCTTTTCTTCTTCTTTAAAACAGTATTGATACATTTTCCTGGAAGACCTTTTGATTATTTCAGAAACACATTTGATTGTAATAGTAGCGCCTGTTATTTTATTAATATCTTCTGACAGGATAAAACCATCTGTAATATTTTTACCTTTAAACTGTTCTTCAAAAGAAGGATTAACAATATCTTGTGCCTGCACACAATTCTCCCTATGCCGTATAACTTTTATCCCTGAAAGAGATCCATTTTTATTCAGCCCTATTAAAATATTAATAGGTCCGTTATAACCATAAATTTCAGGTGTAATGTCAATTGATAAATAACAAATACCAATTAATTCTTTTTCATTATAAGCTTTAAAATGAGGAAGAGGAACTTTCAAAGCAGAGAAACGGGAAGCAGAAGGCATAACATATTTTAAATCCTTCTCTAAAATAGTAGAATGTAATAAAGATAAACCAACAATTAAGATAAAAAGTAAATTAATAATCCATTTTATCTTCATTTCTTTTTATAATTTTACTTCCTAAAAGCTTATCAATCTCTTTAGCTTTTTCCAGGCCCCTAATAGGAATTATTAAATACTTACCTTCTCTAATAAATGCTCTTTTGCTTAATTTATTCATTTCCATAAGCATTGGTCTTGGTATTCTATACCTTTTAGCAATTGACCATATACTTTCTCCTTTTTTAATCTTATGCCTTCTAAAAGTAATTCTGTCTTCAGGAGGAATTTTATTAAAATTAGCTAAAAATATATTTTTTGTCCCATAAGGGATCCGTAATTTATAATTTTCATATCGCGGAGGAGTAGCCCATTTTTTTAATTCAGAATTTAATATTTTAATGTCTTCATAAGTTGTACCACAGGCTTTAGCAATTAATTTTAAATCAGTAGCATCCGGTATTTCAACAACATCATATAATAAAGGTGATTGTTTTTGAATATCACTAAATCCAAACCTCTCCAGATTTTCACAGATAATAACAACAGCTAAAAATTTTGGTACATATTTCCTTGTTTCTTTTTTTAAATACCTTCTCTTTCCCCTGGTTAATTCCCAAAAATTTCTTGTTTTATACTTTTTAATGGCTCTGGAAATTTTTCCACCTCCTGCATTATAAGCAGCTAAAGAAAGATACCAGTCCTTTAACCACTTGTATAGATCTCTTAAATGCATTACAGCAGCTATAGTTGATTTTTCAGGGTTACGCCTTTCATCTACCCACCAATTGCATTCCAAACCATAGGTTCTTCCTGTTCCTCTGATAAACTGCCATGGGCCACTTGCATGTTTAGGAGAATAAGCATGCATCTGAAAACCACTTTCAATAATTGGCAAATAAACCAGCCCCTCTGGTAAGCCTTCATTTCTAAAAGCCACTTTCATCATAGGAAAATAACGATAAGCTCTTTCTAATACCCGTCTTAAATAAGCCCTGGAGCCATTGTTGTAAATTGTTATATAGTTTGCTACTTTTTCATTTACAGTTAATGGGATATGGTTTTTCGGAAGTGTGGATGTATATTTTTCTGCTTCTATTTTTAAATCATAAAAAAAAATTAATTTTTCTAAATTTTTAAAACCAGTACAACTTATCAGTAAAAATACAAGCATAAATGGAAAAATTCTATTCATTTAATTATCAATCTAATTATTATTATTAAAATGTCAATAAAAAGAAGGTGGCAGTAGTAATCGGTTAGTAATAACCTTTTTACATAATTCCAAAAAAAAAATGTCAGTAAAGTATCTGTATCCGATTCATATAATGACGGCAATCAGGACATAATTTATGAGTTATTCCAAATATAAAATTATCATTATAGGTTTTAATAAATTTTCCATTATGTTCTATTCTTTTACATCTGGGACATTGTATCATAATTATAATCCTCTTAATTCATTTATCGTTTAATTATAAAATACCTTAAATTTTCTTATATTACAATTATTTAAAAAAAAATTGACTTGTTATTAAAATAATACTATGTTATATTTCAATAAAAAACAATGAAAAAAACAAAATTTCAAAGCCTTTTAAAAAAAAAGATATTAATCATTGATGGGGCAACAGGAACTGAACTTCAAAAATATAATGTACCAAAAGATGTATGCCCGGATTATTTAAATATTACTCACCCTGATATTGTATATAAAATCAACAAATCCTATGTAGATGCAGGGGCAGATATAATTGAAACTAATACATTTGGAGCAAACAGGGCAAAATTAACTCATTATAATCTTCAAAATAAAGTCAAAGATATTAATAAAGCTGGTGTAGAGATAGCTAAAAAAGCCTGTAAAAATAAGAAAGTATTAGTTGCAGGGTCAGTTGGACCTACCGGACAGCTTCTCTATCCAGAAGGAACCTTAAGCATAGATGAGGCATACAATATTTTTTATGAACAAATAAAATTCCTCATCCACTCAGGTGCTGATCTTATTATAATTGAAACACAATCAGATATTGAAGAATTTAAAATAGCGGTAAGAGCTGCTCAAATGTTTGACATTGGCTTAATTGCACAAATGACCTTTACTGAAGGTGAAAGAACTTTAACTGGTTCTACACCTGAAATCTTATGTACCATTGCAGAAGGGCTGGACATTGATGTTGTTGGAATAAATTGCAGCAGTGGACCAGAAGGGTTATTGCCTATTATTAAGAAAATGTTACAATTTACATCTCTTCCTGTTTCTATCCAGCCTAATGCTGGACTGCCTGTTATAAAAAACAATAAAACGGTCTTTCCTGCATCACCTGCCAATATGGACGAATATGCCCAAAAATTTTATAAATTAGGAGCTAATATCATTGGAGGATGCTGTGGGACAACACCTGAACACATACATAAAATTGCTAAAAAATTAAAAAATAATAAACCCCTGCTTCATTCTTATAAAAAATGCAGAAAAATTGCATCAAGAAATACTTTAAAACTCTATGGAGAAGATGAAAAAGTTCTCATTATTGGAGAAAGAATTAACCCCACAGGAAAAAAGAAACTTACTGAAGCATTAAAAACAAAAAATCTAAATTATATTATTCAACTGGCTAAAAAACAAACAAATGAAAACGCTGATACTCTTGATATTAATATAGGAACCCCTGAAGTAGATGAGGCCCATCTTATGAAAAAAATTCTCAATGTTGTTCAAAATGCATCCCAGCTCCCTATTGTTATTGATTCCTCTTTTACTGAAGTTATTAAAAATAATTATAAATATATTTTTGGTAAAGGTATTATTAATTCAATAAATGGCAAGAAAAAAATTTTAGAAGAATTATTACCTGTTGTAAAAGAATCCGGATTCTCTGTTATCATTCTTGCAATGGATGATAAAGGTATTCCGGATAAAGCAGTTGATAGAGTGAAAATCACAGAAAAAATCATTCAAAAAGCCCTTGATTTTGGGATTAAAAAAGAAAATTTAATTATTGACCCTCTTGTTATGACCATCAGTTCTAATCCTCAAAGTGCTCTTGAAACCATTAAAGCTATGCAGATTATAAAAAATAATCTGCATATTCCCATTAGTTTGGGTGTCAGTAATATTTCATTTGGTTTACCCAACCGTGATATTGTTAATTCATCCTTTTTTGCTTCTGCCATAATGTCAGGACTGGATATGGTTATTATGAACCCTGCATCAGAATTAATGCAGCAATCAAAATTAGCTGCTGATTTATTATCAGCAAGAGACCCGGGGGCTAAACAATTTTTACAAAATTCTATTGATATTACAATTGGTCAACCTTCTTTAAAGGCAAAAACCACACAACAACATAAAAAAAAAGAATC
>CBDVEP010000153.1:0-6463 GCA_965373035.1 uncultured bacterium | reverse complement strand
GGTTATATTAAAACTTTAAGAAAAGGTAACACTGGAGTCGGTCATACTCTTGAACAATTACTTGGACTTGATGAAAATAATATTGCCGGTCCTGATTTGGAAAAAATAGAATTAAAAGCTCAGAGAAAAAATGTTTCTAATAGAGTTACTATGTTTACATTTAACCGAGGAGCTTGGCAAAAAAAACAAAACTATATTGTTGAGAAATATGGATATGTTGATAAAAATGGAAGACCAGCTTTATATTGTACAGTTAATAACAATCCAAATCCACAAGGATTATATTTATCAATTGATACTGTTGATAATGTTATGTTATTAAATCATTCTGATAAAGTTCTTTTAGCTCAGTGGAAAATGGAACATTTAATTGAATAATTGAACAATTTAAAAAGAAAATGCCTAATTTAATAATTGTATTAGCTGATCATCGTTTTGACAATAATAAAAATGAAGAATTTTGGTATAATTCTGCTTATTTATTAGAAAAAGGGGATAAAAATAAATTTATTGAATATATAAAAAATGGTATTATAGTAGTTGATATAAGAATTCATTTAAAACCTAAAGGAACTGTTCGTAATCATGGAACAGCTTTTAGAATAAATGAAAATATTTTAGTTGATTGTTTCTTAGAAAAAACAAAATTATTTTAGGGAAAAAAGTGAAAAAACATATTGATAATTCATGGGATTTCAGAAATGAAAATACCAAAACTTTTACACATTGCTTGCATAATTATCCTGCTATGATGATACCACAAATAGCTAAAAGATTAATAGATACTTATGGAAAAAAAACTTATTTACTTTTTGACCCATATTGTGGAACCGGCACTTCATTAGTTGAAGCTAATTTACATGGAATAAATGCAATTGGAACAGATTTAAACCCTTTAGCAAGATTGATTTCAAGAACTAAAACTAAAAAATTAAATATTCAAACCTTAGATTTATATATAAAAGATTTCAATGATTTTATTTTTCAAATAAGATTTAAAAGTGCTGATAATAGAAATTCTGTTATAATTCCTGATTTTTCTAATATTAATTTTTGGTTTAAAAAAAATATAATACAAGAATTAGGTAAAATAAAATATTATATTAATAAAATAAAGGATAATGATATTGCTGATTTTTTTAAAGTTGCTTTTAGTGAAACAATTAGAGAATCATCATTAACAAGAAATAGTGAATTTAAATTATATCGAATGTCAGAAAAACAAATGGAAAAATTTAATCCAGATGTTTTTGCTATTATAATTTCAAAAATTTTTCGTAATCGTAACGGGTATATTGAATTTGATAAAAACATTAAAAAAAATATTTTTTCTAAAATTTATGATTTTAATACTTGCGAAGATATATCATCTAAAATAATTGCTGAAAAATCAGTAGATATTATTGTTACTTCTCCTCCGTATGGTGATTCCAGAACTACAGTTGCTTATGGACAATTTTCGCGTTTGGCTAATCAATGGTTAGATACAGAAGAAGCAAATAAAATTGATAAAAATTTAATGGGAGGATGTAGAGTTAAAAAGATCAAAAAATTTAATATAAAAACATTAGATAAAGCTATAAATCAAATTTATAAACAAGATAATAAAAGAGTTTTAGATGTTATTTCATTTTATGAAGATTTGTATAAATCAATTAATAATGTTTCGAAATTAGTTAAAAAAAATGGATATGTATGTTATGTTGTAGGAAATCGAAAAGTAAAAGGAGTAGTTTTACCTACTGATGAGGCTATTGTTAATATGTTTGAAAGTAATAAATTTAAACATGTTAAAACGGATATCAGGAATATCCCCAATAAAAGAATGCCCAAAAAAAATAGTCCTACTAATGAAGTTGGCAAGTTAGATACAACTATGAATCATGAATATATCGTTGTTTTAAAAAAGGCAGCATAGGATGTGCACTATTTTATTTAATGAGGTTTAATAATATGGAAAAACATAAAAAATCTGTAGGAGTTGTTGATATTTCAAATTTTTCATTTTTAGCTCAATCTTTTTCTGAAGATGAAATGATTAATCACATTTAATTAATTTTTCTATTATTTCAATGGTCTTCATACCATCATTGCCAGTGGAAGTATGTTTATTTATCTTACCATCCAGTAATTTTACAACTTCATTATACATAGCTGTAAACGGATTTTTATCTGAAATGGAAGGAAATGTTTGTTTTTCAAGTTCATAAAATCCGACATAACGTGAACTGCTTTTTTTCCTCCAAAATTCTTTATATGCATTACCCACTTTAATTCTACCTTCAGTACCCTGAATATCCAGTTCAAAATTAAAGTACTCTCTGTCTCCGCCTGCTTCTATGAAAAGAAATATCTTTTTTTTAAATTCAATAACACCATAAACTGTATCTTTTCTGTAAGCAGGAACAAAACCTGTAATAGAAAGAGGATTGCCGAATAAGTAAAGTGCAATATCAATCAGATGCGTACCATCATGGAGAAGAGAACTTTTATTAATTTTAAAACTTTTTTTGTCAGGTGAAACATTTGTAAGGACATTAGCAATAACAGTTTTTACTTTGCCAATGCTTTTTTTATTTATCATTTCTTTAACTTTTTTGTATAATGGTTCCCATCGCCGTTCATGATTAATGATAAGTCTGGTATTATGTTTTCTGCAGGTATTAACCATCATTTTGCAATCTTTGTGATTAAATGACATTGGTTTTTCACAGATAATAATTTTAACCCCTTTTCTTGCTGCATATAATGTAATAGGTCTATGAGTATCTGTCCATGTGGATATGACTACAACATCAAGTGATTCTTTTTTTAACATGGTTTTATAATCTGTATAAAGATGGTTGACTTTATAAATATTCCCGAAGTATGATAATCTTTTTATATCAATATCACAGGCAGCAGTTATTTTTAGTTTTTTATTTTTAAGAATACCTCCTGCATGAGTGCAGGGTTTTTTTCTTAGAGGGTCTTTTTCAAGAAGAAATCCAATACGACCTGTTCCAATGATACCTACTTTATACATATAAAAAAATATAATAAATGAAAATGTTTAGTCAAATATTAATGGACTTTTCACATATGGGGGAAGTTACTGCCTCTTTGTCATTGCCAGCGACCGTATGGAGCCTGGCAATCTCTTAATTATTGCATAAATAAGATTAGTTTGCTTCGCTATTGCTCGCAATCGCTTACGTTCCTCGCAATGCGCGATGATAAATGATAAATGATAGTTATGCAGTGATAACTTATTACTTTATTTATAACTGGTTATCTATTTATTATTCTTCAGCCAATCTCACCTATAAAATCCCGGAGGAAAGCGGCTTTTTCAAATTCAAGATTTTGTGCAAACCCTATCATTTTCTTTGTTAAATTTTGAATAAGAGTATTTTTAAATTCTAAATCAGAAAGATGTTTTTTCTTTAATTTTTCTTTTTCCTCTTTGATAATATCATCTGTGGGTATGGTTTCTGTTTTTTCTCTTTTAATGATATCTTTTATTTCTTTTTTTATGCTTTGTGGAGTAATGTGATGCTTTTCATTATACTGGAGTTGTGTTTTTCTTCTCCTACTGGCTTCCTTAATGGCCCCTTTCATAGACCCTGTCATTTTATCAGCATATAATATAACACGACCGTGAATATGCCTTGCTGCCCGTCCCATTGTCTGAATTAAAGAAATTTCTGAACGCAGGAATCCTTCTTTATCAGCATCCAGTATAGCAACCAGGGATACTTCCGGAAGGTCAAGACCTTCACGTAATAAATTAATCCCTACAAGGACATCAAATTCACCTTTTCTCAGATCTCTTAATATCTCCACTCTTTCTATAGTTTCAATTTCTGAATGAAGATACCTTGCTTTTATATCCTCCTCTGCAAGATAATTTGCAAGATCTTCTGCCATTCTTTTTGTTAATGTGGTAACCAGAATTCTCTCTCCTTCTAAAATAGTTTTTTTTATTTCTTCTATTAAATCATGTACCTGGTTTTCTATTGGTTTTAAAATAATCTTTGGATCAAGCAGTCCTGTTGGTCTGATGATTTGCTCTGCAACCTGTGAACTATTCTGTATTTCATATTCTTTAGGAGTTGCTGAAACAAATAGTGTATGATGCATAAGCTTTTCAAATTCTTCAAAATAAAGAGGTCTGTTATCCAGTGCAGATGGAAGCCGGAACCCATATTGTATGAGAGTCTCTTTTCTTGAACGGTCGCCATGGAACATACCGGATATCTGAGGTATGGTTGCATGTGATTCATCAATAATTGTCAGGAAATCACCATCATAATAATCTATCAGGGTAGCGGGTCTTTCTCCTTTTTTTCTTCCTGAGATATGCCTGGAGTAATTTTCAATACCGGGACAGTATCCCATCTCCTTCATCATCTCAATATCATAATTTGTTCTTGACATGAGCCTTTGTGCTTCTACAAGTTTATTTTCTTTTTTTAACTGTTCATGAACATTTTTCAGTTCTTTTTTAATTTCCTGAATAGCTTTTTCAAGTTTAGGGCGGGCTATAACAAAATGCTTTGCCGGGTAAATAACTGTTTTATCTATTGGTCTTATAATTTTATTTGTCAGGGGATGAATTTTATATATATTTTCAATCTGATCACCAAACATTTCAATTTTTATGGCTTCCTTTGAATAAGCAGGATATATTTCAATAATATCTCCTCTGACACGGAATGTGCCTCTGCTGAAATCAAAATCATTTCTTTCATACTGGATTTTTATTAATTTTTCTAAGATAATATCCCTGTTAATAACCTCATCTTTTTGAATGAATAGAAGCATTTCTTTATAATCTTCAGGGGAACCTAACCCATAAATACAGGATACACTGGCTACTATGATTGTATCATTTCTTTCAAGAAGTGAGCTTGTAGCTTTTAATCTCAATCTGTCAATTTCATCATTAATAGAAGTGTCTTTTTCAATATACAGGTCTTTTGAAGATACATAAGCTTCCGGCTGGTAATAATCGTAATAACTAACAAAGTATTCAACAGCATTTTCAGGGAAGTATTCTGTGAATTCCCTGTACAATTGAGCAGCTAATGTTTTATTATGAGAAATTATCAGCACAGGTTTTTGCACAGCTTCGATTACTTTAGCCATGGTAAAAGTCTTTCCAGAGCCGGTAACACCTAATAGTGTTTGATACCGGTATCCTTTTTTAAGTCCATTAATAAGTTTTTCAATAGCCTGCGGCTGATCCCCTGATGGCTGATAATTCGAATATACTTTAAATTTCATATAATTTATGTAATTGGGGACGGTGCGTCACTTTATAACATTATCATTCTATTACTATCCGTTTTTAATTTATTATTATAATAATGTTACAAAGTGACGCACCGTCCCCAACTTTTCACGTAACTTTGCCTATAATATAAGCTTTTTTATTTAAAAGCTGTTGACTTACATCCTGGATAAAAGATAGATTAGTTTCTTCTGTAATAATAACCAGACCTATTCCCATATTAAACACGCGGAACATTTCTTCAGTCTGGATATCTCCTGTTTTTTGTATAAAATTAAAGATAGGTAGAACTTCTATATCATCATAATTAATATCCAGTTTCATGCCTTTTGGAATAATTCTTAATGTATTATCAGAAATCCCGCCACCTGTAATATGGGCTATTCCTTTTATGGGGATTTCACTGACTAAGTTTTTAATAAGTGAGAGATATGATATATGAGTAGTAAGAAGCTGATTTCCCAGGGTGTCATTTAACTCATCTATATGCTGATTAATTTTAAAATCATTATTTTCAAAAAAAAGTTTATTCACCAGGGAAAAGCCATTGGTATGCAGACCACCTGATTGTATTCCAATTAGTACATTTCCTGGTTTAATGTTCCTGCCGTCAATTATTTCATCTTTGTGAAGAATCCCTACAATGGTTCCAGCTAAATCAAGCATGCCTTCTTTATAAACACCCGGCATTTCCGCTGTTTCACCACCTATAAGAGCACAGTTGTTTTCTTTACAGGCTTTGATACAGCCGGATATTATCTGCGTGAGCTCATCCTGTTTTAATTTTGATGAAGCCACATAATCAAGGAAAAACAGGGGAGCAGCATTATGTACAGCAATATCATTAACACAGTGATTAACAATATCCTCACCAATAATATTTAATCTCCCTGCCATTTGTGCGGTTTTTATTTTTGTTCCCACACCATCAGTACTTGCCACAAGGATTTTGTTGTTATCAATTTTATAAAATCCTCCAAAATGACCGATTTCCTGAATGACATTTTCATTAAAAGTGCTTTCTATGTTTTTTTTTAGTCCCTTTAAAGATTTGGAAGCTAAATCAATATCAACTCCTGACTGTTTATAGTCTAATCCCATGTTTGTCTCCTGGTGTTTTAGTAATTGGGGACGGTGCGTCACTTTGTAACATTATCATTCTATTACTATCCGTTTTTAATTTATTAT